>JBJOJF010000059.1:0-8968 GCA_046046735.1 Pseudomonadota bacterium | reverse complement strand
ATTTACACCCATGAACCCGGAACTCTCTCTCATTGAAATATCTAAAGTTACAGGTCTTTACAAAAGCACGGTCTTAAGAATGTTGGCATCTCTAGAAAATGCTGGCCTAGTAATCAAAAGCATGGGTGGTAAATATATTCTTGGGCCAACAGTTGCTACTTTAAATAGCGCCTACCAAGCCAACACTTCTCTTGAGGCAATTACGATGCCGATTCTGAAAGCACTCATGCAGAAGACACAAGAAAGTGCTGCTTTTCATGTGCGCCATGGGGAGAAGCGTCTCTGTCTATTTCGGGTTGATTCAAACCAAGCCTTACGAGATCACATCAAAATTGGTGATCTATTGCCGATAGATAAGGGCGCAGGCGGCAAGGTATTGATGGCTTTCGAAGGAAGTCCAGGAAAACTATTCTCGCAAATTCGCAAGGACATGGTGCTCGCTATTTCCGGCGATAGGATTAAAGAGATAGCTGGTATATCCGCCCCTGTATTTAATACTCAAGGTCTACTAGGAGTAATTACTTTAACCATGCCGTCCTATCGCATGCTGGACAAGCAAAAGAAAATGGTCAAAGAGAGTGCCAAAAAAATGACTGAGAGTCTAGGTGGGATTTTTAAGCAATAATGAAACGATGAGAGCATATTTTGAACGCGTCATTGGTGGGGATGGTTGGCTATCTCCTCTCCGATTTGACACCTTTCGCGCCCTCTGGTTTACATGGCTTATAGCTAATATTTGCATGTGGATGAATGACGTTGCAGCCGCATGGACAATGACCTCACTGACGACGTCCACAACGCTGATCGCATTAGTTCAAACCGCCTCAAGCCTGCCAGTACTTTTACTTGGAGTACCAAGCGGGGCATTGGCTGACATCATCAATAGAAAACACTACTTTCTGTTCACACAAATTTGGTTGGCCGTTAATGCTACAGCTCTAATGCTTTTCTTGGTTTTTGGCACATTGGGGCCTTACACCTTGCTATTCCTGACATTCACCAATGGGATTGGATTAGCAATGAGATGGCCAATTTTTGCTGCAGTAGTGCCCGAGATAGTTCCCAGAGATTCGCTTCAACCCGCTTTAGCACTTAATGCAATTGCTATGAATACCTCCAGAATTGTCGGCCCCCTGGCAGCTGGAACCATCATTGCAGTCGCTGGTAGTCAGTATGTATTTGCCCTCAATATGGTGCTGTCATTAATTACTACGGTCATTGTGATGCGGTGGCGCTATCAAAACTATGTACCCGCACTTCCGGGTGAGCGATTCATTGGTGCCATGCGCGTTGGTATGCAGCATGTATGGCAATCGAATCGCATGCGCATTATTGTGCTGCGCGCTTTTTTGTTTTTCCTACAGTCCACCGGCCTCATTGCTCTTTTACCAGTAATTGCAAAAGATCATTTTGAGGGCGGGGCAAATACTTTTACCCTGCTGCTCTCTTGTCTAGGTCTCGGCGCCATCATTGCGGGCTCCCAACTACCCCGCATTCGCAAGCGGATTAAATCCAGCGATCTGATTAATTACGGCGTCATTGTTTTATGTATTGCATGTGCCGGCGTAGTACTCGCACCCAATCTCTGGATCGCATCGCCACTGATGATGGTTTGTGGGATGGCCTGGATCTCCGTTGCTAATTCCCTAACAACATCAGCCCAGCTCACCCTACCAAGCTGGGTTCGCGCTCGAGGGATGTCTATCTATCAGATGAGCCTTATGGGTGGTAGCGCTTTGGGTGCTGGACTTTGGGGAAAGATTGCAAGCGAGCTAGATGTAACTAACAGCATCTTAATCAGCTCTGTTTTTGGCTTAATAAGCTTATTCCTTATTCGGAAGCTTCGGATCGACAACCATGCAGTGGAAGATTTGGCTCCAGTTTGCCCATTAGAAAGGCCTCATCCCTCTCAAGATATTGAGCTACATTCTGGACCCGTATTAATTTCAATTGAATATTTTATTCATCAAGACCATCTAGAAGATTTTAGAAAAATAATGGGTCGGACTAGGAAATCCCGATTGAAGCAGGGAGCTTTATCCTGGAGTCTGTTTGAAGATGCCGAACATGTGGGCAAATTTGTAGAGAACTTTGTATTTGATACATGGGCAGATTATCTAAGAAGATTTGACCGCTTTACCGCAGAGGATCTGGCGATGCAAGAAGAGAGGCATCGATATCATCTAGACACGCAAGCACCAAAAGTAATTAGGAAAATTGCAGCGCGGCTGAAGGACTAGCAGAGCGTAGCTTCACTAAGACCGTAGAACTACACCCCATCTTTCCGGCTAGCTAGATACTGAACTCCCTGATCTCCATAGCTTTCAGCATGAACTTGACTATGCTCTAAATGAAAGACGTCCCCAGTCAGATAGGTGGACTTTAAGCCCTTGATCACAATATCGATTTGACCCTGGGTTACTAAGGCCTTCACTTCAAAGGGATGAGAATGCTCATCTAGGTAAGCACCCGACTCACGAACAACAAGAACTGGGCTTGGAAAACCATCCCGTGAAAGCGCGGCAAGAAATTCATCTTGATTCATGCCGGAAAGTGTAAATCAACTTGCTGATAACCGCCCCATCAGAAATCCCCAAGAAACAGTACACTCCTTTAATTGCTTTATAGATAAATTCAAAGGAAAAAGAATGACTCTGATTGATAAGTTGCAGTGGCGCTATGCCACCAAAAAGATGGATTCGACAAAGCCCGTTCCTCAAGAAAAGGTTGATCAAATACTCGAGGCTATTCGATTAACTGCGAGCTCTAGCGGATTACAGCCTTATGAAATCTTGGTTATTACGAACCCTGAAATTAGAAAGCAAATTAGAGCAGTTTCAAATGATCAATCACAAATTACGGATTGCTCTCATTTATTAGTTTTTGCTGCCTGGGATACCTACACAGCCGAGCGTATCAATGCCGCCTTTGATATGACTGAAACATTGCGTAACTTTAAGAGTGAGTCTGGAACTGCCTACCGTCAGATGCTTCTTAAAAGCTACCCCTCAAGAGACGCTCAGGTGAATTTTGTACACACATCAAAACAGGCCTATATTGGTCTTGGCACCGCTCTCATTGCGGCCGCTTATGAGCAAGTGGATTGCACTCCGATGGAGGGCTTTAATCCTGAAGCGGTAGATGCCATTCTGAATCTGAAAGAAAAAGGCTTAGGAAGCGTTGTTATGCTTCCCCTGGGATACCGAAAAACGGATGAAGACTGGCTTGTAAACCTGAAGAAAGTCAGGAGAACCAAGGAGCAATTTATTTCTTGGATTAAATAAAGAATACAGCTAAATTGAACAAAAAAATACCAACCCGAGGGTTGGTATTTTTATCTCTACATAGATGCAAGCATCGACGTAAACAGCTGTTAAGTAGAATTATTTCAAGCTGATAAGCTTGCCATCAACCCAAGTTTCCTTCACCTTGATATTACGAATATCAGCGGCTGGAGTGGTGCGAGGATTCTTTTCAAGCACTACTAAGTCGGCCTGCTTACCCACCTCAAGACTACCAACAATATTGTCGGCAAAGATCTGGTACGCAGCATCAATAGTGATTGCCCGAATAGCGTCATCGACAGAAACTGCTTGGGTTGACCCCAAAACCTTTTGTGGTGGCAACTGCCATAAGCGTGTTACTTCTTCACTCACATAATTTAATGGCCCAACATTGGAGACTGGTGAGTCACTATGCAATGTAAATCTTCCGCCTGCGCGCTTAAAGTCGCCAGCAGGATCTATTCTCTTCGCGCGATCCGGCCCAATGATGTGGTCATGAAATGCAGCGCCCCAGTAATTAACATGGCCAATCGTAAAGCTCGGCACCACACCTAATTTCACAGCCTTTTTAACCTGAGCCTCATGATTGACGGTGAAATGCTCAATTCGCAAACGTCGTTCTTGAGGTTTTGGGTTGCCCGCTAAAAGCTTGGCATAGCTATTTAATGCCTGGTCAATTGCCTTATCACCATTTGAGTGAGAAGAAATTTGCCAACCTTGATCAAAATACGATTTCATGGAAGCATGGATTTCAGCATCTTTATAGTTCAGCGCCCCACTCCACTTTGAATCCTTTGGATAGCTATAAGGATCATTGAGCGCAGCAGTTAAGCCTTGGGTTGAACCATCAGTGATGTATTTAATACCAATAAATCGCAACTTATCGTCGCCATCATTCGGCTTAATTGAGTTAAATCCGGCAGGCAAAACCTCGCTGAACAAATATCCTCGAACTCGGATAGGTGAGGCATTCTTTGCAAAAATATTTTTATAAATTGCGATTTCTTTATCAACGCCGAAATTACCACCCACACTCATTTCAGAGGCGGTTGTTACACCGGTTGATGCCATTTTTCTCATGGTTGCTTGAACCGCTGAGAATAATTGCTCTTCCGTAGGAATTGGCATTTTGGACATAAATGGCAAATAAGAAGGTGGCTCAACTAACTTACCAGTGAGCTTGCCCTGCTTATCTTTGACATAGATACCGCCACCAGGAGGATTCGGAGTTTTATCAGTAACGCCCGCAAGCTCTAATGCCTTGTGATTCACATAGCCAATGTGGCCAGACTGATTGACGATAAAGATAGGTACATCTTTAGATACCTTGTCCAAGTCATCAGCAGTTAACTCGGCCATAAAAGGCGTGGTACGTGATGGGTCAACACCAAAGCCAAACAACCAACCACCAGCAGGAACATTTTTTAGTCCTGCCTTCATCTTTTGAATCAGCGTATCTTTTGTATCGTAAGGCAAGGTGAAATTACTCAGATTTAAACCCAAACCTTCAAACACCGAAGTCACCAAAATATGTACATGCGGCTCCACAAAACCAGGCATTAATGTTTGACCTTGGAGATCAATCACTTTAGTGCCACCGCTCTGCCATTCTTTAGTAACGGCTTCTTTGCTACCCACGGCAACAATCTTGCCGCCCTGGACCGCTAATGCCTGAACCTCTTCATTCTTTGCATTGACGGTCACAATGGGGCCGCCATAAAAAATCGTGTCTGCATTGCCCTTAGCAAAGACCATAGCGCATTGCGCCATCATCAATGCGGCAAGAAGTTTAGGAGCAAATTTCATCTCAAATCCTAGCGTTTAAATTAGTGGGGCTATGGTCTTGCTTTATCAGTATTGACCACAAAGAACTTCGTTGATCTTTTCAAAATGATACATGGGGTACTTTATGAAACCGATACCCCAGAACCTTCAGCAAAATGTCCAATTTTTCGCGCACTCACAAAGTCACCTGCTTTTAATATCTCTAAAACTTCTTGCTCTACCTCTGGGGCGCAAGAAATTAACAGGCCACCGCTCGTTTGTGGATCGGTTAATAAGTTTTGTTGCCATAAATTGAGGTCACTTGCTAATTGGACCTCATTACCGTAAGCAGCCCAGTTTCGCGTTGAAGCCCCAGTAAAGATGTCAGCCTTAACTAATTGAACTGCCTCTTCTATCGCCGGGATTGCGCTCCAATCTAACTCAGCTTTTAATTTTGCTCCACGAGCTAATTCTAAGAGATGGCCTGCCAAACCAAAACCAGTGACATCAGTTAAGGCATGCACGCCATCCAACTGCGCCAATGCCACACCTGGTTTATTCAGCTTGGTCGTCAGGGCAATCATCTCACGATAACCTGCCTCAGACAATCGCTCTTTCTTGAGTGCAGCGGAGAGAATGCCAACTCCCAAGGGTTTACTTAAGATAATGCTGTCACCTGCTTTAGCGCCACTATTGCGTTTCAGTTTTTTAGGATCAACCAGTCCAATAGCAACCAAACCGTAGATAGGCTCAACCGTATCAATAGAATGTCCTCCCGCAATCATGATGCCCGCTTCGGCGCATACTGATTCTCCACCGGCAGTAATCTGCTGAATCACTTCTAGGGGTAAGACATTAATCGGCATCCCCAGTAAGGCTAGCGCAAAAAGAGGTTGCGCTCCCATTGCATAGATATCTGAAATAGCGTTCGTAGCAGCAATGCGACCAAACTCGAATGGATCATCCACAATTGGCATGAAAAAGTCTGTGGTTGCAACAATGGCTTGATCAGCATTGATTTGGTAAACAGCAGCATCTTCATTATTTTCTGAGCCCGCTAGTAATGCAGCCGGCACATTCCGCAGAGGAGATGCCTTCAAGATGTCACTTAAAACCCCCGGTGCTATTTTGCAACCACAACCACCACCATGGGATAGAGAAGTAAGACGACCGTTATAGGACATAAGCATTCAGTTATTAGAAAGTAATTGGACTGCAAGTCTGATTTCATCAGGAATACCAATAGCTTACTCAATTTGGATTGCATAGGCATAAAAGCCCGAAATAATCGCCATCCGAGCAAGGCTGATGGGAATAAATAAAGCCACCCGCAGGTGGCTTTATTTGTGAACTATTACAGCTTATTCAGCGGTTAGCTTCTTCTCTTTGATTAACCGACCCCAAGTTGCTGATTCCTTGGCCATATATTTTGCAAGCTCATCACGGGTAGTTGGCATTGGCGAGAGGCCATGATCATTCAATTGATTCGCCACCTCAGGTGTCTTTAGAACTTTCACGAGCTCTACATTCCAACGATCCAATATCGGAGTTGGTACTTTAGATGAAGCAACAAAAGCATACCAATTGGTTGCATTAAAGCCAGGGTATCCAGATTCAGCAATCGTTGGTACTTTTGGGAGCGCCTTAAGTCGCTGTGGACCTGTTACCGCCAGAGGAATGAGTTTGCCATTTTCAATATAGGCTTTTGCTGTGCTGTAAGTTGAAAAATAAGCGGCTACTCTCTCGCCCAACAAATCTTGCATTGCTGGTGCCCCACCCTTATAAGGTACATGAACTGTTTCTATACCAGCCATTTCATCTAAAAGCTCGCCAGCAAGGTGTGAGGCTGAGCCTGGGCCAGTAGAGGCATATTCCAATTTATTTGGATTTTTCTTGGCATAAGCGATGTACTCTGCAAACGTTTTAATGCCAGTGCCAGAGTTGACCACCAAAACATTGGGGAAGTTAACACCCATCGTAATTGGGGAAAGATCCTTGAAGGGGTCGTAAGGTAGCTTCATCATATGCGGCGCAATAGTCAACGGGCCCACTGAGCCAAACAAGATAGTGCTTCCATCTGTTGGGCCATTAGCTGCATACTGATGCGCAATATTTCCCCCAGCACCACCACGGTTATCAACCACTACATTTGCGCCGATATTTTCACCGAGCTTTTTCGCAATAATGCGAGCTGCAGTATCTGCAGCACCACCCGCCGCAAAGCCAACAACCATCGTGATGGTTTTTTTAGGTGGGAACTCTTGCGCAGAAGCAGTAAAGCTCATAAGCCCTAAGGCGCTAATCAGGAATACATTAAATATGTTTCTCATTTTGATATCAATCATTCTTTATTAATCTCCACTTAAACCAAGTTTGTTGGGTTGTCGCTTCTCAATTGCATTCTTTAGTAGCGCTGCAAGTCTGTAAAACCCGTGGGCAAATTTCCCATAAGGCATCGTTAAAAAGAAACCCATCACAAAACCTAAATGGATCGCGAGTAATGCGGGCATTGCAGTGGTATCCCTGTAAGCTAAGAGAGCTAAACCCGAGGCACTAATTAAAAATAGCAGCACTATGAATGCTCTATCCATAGGTTTTTGAGATGCATCACCATGCTCAGAATTTCTCTTGTAATTTAAATATAGCAATCCTGCAGGGCCAATCAGTAAGCCAATCCCGCCAAGTGTGCCCAAAATCACAGGCAAACTATTGAGTGCATAGGGAGCATGCAAATCCAATAAGTAGTGATACAAGGTTGCCACGCTGGTTGCAGCGAAACAAAGCATGAAGCCATAAAACGTGAAATGGTGGAAACGCTTACGCCACAGGGTAAAAGCATCATCTTCGTTATTGCAACCCTCGCCATGGCCCCCACCAAGATACTTCAAAGTTAAGGCATCATGTGTCGCTTCAGCAATGGCGCCACCAGAGGCAGAACCAGGTGCAATGCCTCTCCAGAAATTTACTAGACCAATACACAAGGCAAGCACTGAAAAACTAAAGATAGCCCCAAACATGATCGCGAGGGTGTTATGAGAGAAGATCGCATAAAAATTTCCCTGCAGTGGCCCAGATACTAATGTTCCGTTGATGATCAACGTTAAGATCAAAAAAAGAATTAGCGAGATGGATGTCGCCATTGAAACTGCTACACCGTTTGTCTTATATAAAGAGCCAAATGATTGCGGCCAAGCATATGCAATGTAAGTGTCCTTACGAACCTGGGCCATGACCCGAGGAATATTGACAGCAAATTCATGTGGCGGAGCATATTGGCAAGCGTGCAAGCATGCTCCACAGTTATGACATAGGTTTGCCATGTAATTCACATCAGCAGGTAAGAACTCTATCCTACGAGTCATGGCAGGAAACACTGCACAAAATCCCTCGCAGTACCTACAAGCATTACAAATAGATAGCATGCGCGCTGCTTCTACTTCAGGTAAATTCTGACCCAACGAGCTCGCTTGTGCGATTAAGGAATTAAGCTGTTGCACTAATTTTATCCTCTTGATTTAATGCTGCTTTAGCAGCCGATACCCCTGCAGCTCTACCAAAAGCAGTGCCAATTGCCATTCCAATGCCTGCGGCATAACCTTTGCCTAAAACATTGCCCGCCATCATCTCACCAGCAACAAATAAATTCTTACTTGCTTTGCCATCAAAGTGCACTGCGGTTGATTCATCCGTTTTCAGACCTAAGTAGGTAAAAGTTACGCCAGGTCTTACGGTGTATCCATAAAATGGTCCGGTATCAATTGGGAGGGCCCAATGCGTTTTAGCAGGCTCGATACCTTCAGTATGACAATCATCCATGATGGTGTGATCAAACGTACCAACACGGCATGCACTGTTGTAGGTTTTGACAGTCTCCAGCAGAGCCTGAGGATCAAGCCCAAGCTTCACTGCCAACCCCTCTA
>JBJOJF010000058.1:0-9686 GCA_046046735.1 Pseudomonadota bacterium | reverse complement strand
TCGCTAACCGTAGCAGGGACCAAGTCTGCATTAACCATCTCTAAGGCGTCCTCAGTTTCAAATTCACCAGGTGCTTCCTTAATTTTGATGAGTGGTTTTTTCTCCTTAGCCAGCTTTGTATTCAAAGTCTTGAGGTGTTGCATGTAGCTAGTAGTGGGGTTAACAAAAATAGTCTTCCCCGATAAGTCTTCCAGGACATGCAGATTGGGGTCTTTAGTGGCGGTAACAACGACCTCTTTAACGCCCTTGGCTATCGGGGTAGAGAAGTCAATTAACTTCTGGCGCTCTGGTGTGACAGTCAGGTTGGCGGCAATGATGTCACCTTTACCTGCCAATAGGTCTGGAATAAGTTGATCCCGTCTTGTGGGGATAAACAGAAATTGAATCTTAAGATGTTTGGCAGCGGTTTTTTTATTTAGATCTTGCTCAAAGGCCGTCATCATGTCGTACATAAAGCCGCGTTGCTGCCCCCCTTTATCAAGGAAATACAGGGTCTTGTTGTACGGAACTAGGACACGAACAATGCGACGTTTAATCATCCCATCAAGATCGCCTTTCCAGGCAGTTCTTTCTGTTTGAATGGTGATGTGTTGATTTGGGCTGCCACTTTCTGCCTGCACCGAAGTGAGGAAGAGGAAGCTCCATATCAAGCCGAGACTGATGCGTTGAATGGTTTTCAACTCAATCCTCATTAATTCTCATTCCATCGGCTTGAAATGCCTAATTTACAGGTCGTTAGCATGTTTCGGGCTGCACATCTTCATAATTGAAGTCTTATTATCCTGCACCCTTAAAACTTCTCGCCTTGGCATGGCTAGACGGTGTCCTGGATCCCATAATTCATGGGCTGTGAGCAATATTGTTTTAGCGTATGCTTATAGCAATCAACCCTAAAACCATTCGTAAATTCTGATAAGTTAAATCGATATGAGTTCCCTAGATAGTTTTTGGATGCCATTTACCCCCAATCGAGATTTCAAGACAAAGCCTCGTATGGTGAGCTCTGCATCTGGGGTTACCTACCAGACCGATGATGGTAGAACTATTTTGGATGGCACCTCAGGATTGTGGTGTGTTGGAGCGGGGCATCAGCACCCCAAGATTTCGCAAGCAATGAAATCTCAAATCGATGTGCTTGATTTTGCCTCTAGTTTTCAGGTGGGGCATCCTGGAGCTTTCAAATTAGCCGATCGCATTGCTTCAATTGCACCGCCTGGTTTGGATAGAGTATTCCTAGTCAATAGTGGATCTGAAGCCTGCGACACTGCTATGAAACTAGCTTTGGCTTACTGGCGTGTACAGGGCCAAGGACAGAGAAATTTATTTATTGGGCGTGAGCGCGGCTTTCATGGCGTTGGATTTGGCGGCATCTCTGTTGGTGGCATGGTGAACAATCGCAATGCTTTCGGCACATCCATGTTGCGGTCCGATCACTTGCGATCAACTTGGGATCCTGAAAAGCAGGCATTTGTTAAGGGTCAACCAGAGTTTGGCGCGGAAATGGCGGATGAGCTTGAGAATAGAATCATCGCTTTGCATGGCGCGAGCAATATTGCAGCAGTGATTGTTGAGCCGATTGCCTGCTCTACTGGCGTACTAGTGCCACCCAAAGGCTACCTCAAGCGTCTTCGAGAAATTTGCGATCGTCACAATCTCTTATTAATCTTTGATGAAGTCATTACGGGATTTGGCCGCACCGGCAATATGTTTGCATCAACTACCTTTGATGTAGTTCCGGACATGATTCTATTTGCTAAAACGGTTACCAATGGCGCAGCGCCCTTAGGCGGCGTCATTGTGAAGCGTTCTATTCATGATGCTTTAATGCAGGGGCCACCGCATTTGGCAGAATTGATGCACGGCTATACCTGTTCAGGGCATCCTTTGTCGTGCGCTGCAGCGCTCGCAATGATCGATGTTATCGAAGAGGAAGGTCTTATCGAACAAGTCAACGCCTTGTCCCCTTATTTCGAGGAAGCTGTTCACTCTCTTGCAGAGTTAGACAATGTTGTCAGCGTACGAAATTTTGGATTGGCAGCAGGTATTGAACTCAAAGCCAAAGAGGGCGCAATTGGCCAGCGCGGTTTTCAGGCTCAGGCTTTGGCATTTGAGAAGGGTGTACTGACACGTGCTCCTGGTGACACGCTTGTATTTGCGCCGCCATTCATTACTACCCGAGCACAAATTGATCAAATGATTGATGCATTTAGAAGTGCAATTATCGAAGTTCAATAGAGGATGTATTGCTAATTCTCGATCCCCATAAAGGCTGATTGCTGGTATCTGGGCGATAGATCCCTCTCTCGGGAATGCGGAGTTGTTTAAACTGGATCCATAATGCACTTTCCGGATCCCTTTGGCGCAAAGCAGATGAATACCCAGCAGTTTGATCTACAGGCCTCACTCAATCATTTTTTGAATCCAGAATGTTTGACCCTGGAGACTAAAGACATCGAAGCATTTTTAGGAGTGATCGACAAAAACGTCACTAGCATGCATGACTTTCTGCAGGCGTTAGTGAATACAAAATTATGGGCAAGCTGGTGTATTGAACCTAATCCTTATGCCGCAATGATTTTGTCTGTAGGTAAAGAAATTGATCGCTTAGCATCGGTTCAGGCTGAGCCCGCTTTTCATTCTAAAAAGCACATGATGGAAGTGTGTCTAATGCTTTCTTATTTGCTAATGCATGAGGATGAATGCATCCGCCTGGATTCCATTGATCCTGCCTGGGTAAGCTCACCACTGGAAAAGTGGCAATTACTTCTCGCAGCTACCGCTCATGATCTAGGGCACCCCGGATTAATGAACGGTACCCCTGGTCAATTGGAGCAGCATAGTTTGGATTTATTAAGAGCTCTGTTGATAGGCTCAGCTTACCCATCGCCTGTGGTGAGTGAGGTTTTGCAGGTTTTAGAGCCCTGGGTTATGGCCACGGATCATGGGCAATACAAGGCCTTATTGGAGCGCCTCAGCTTTGAACCTCCTGCCCATGTAGATTGCCTTGCGATGCTCTTAGTGGAAGCCGATCTGGCGGCAAGCGTTCTGCCAAAGAGAGGTCAGGAGTTAACCAATAGACTCGTTCAGGAGTGGGCAGAGCCGTATCCTGAAAAATCGATTGCTCTTCAAAATCAGCTGGGTTATCTTAGCTTTCTTGCTAGTCTGCAGTTTATAAGTCCCCATTCCTTCAGGGCTGGGTTACCCAAAATATTGAATGATTCCCTGTCACAGCTTCGCTCCCCATCACCATGAAAATCACGCACAATATTTTTTCTTTACCCAAACCTATCTTTTGGCTTTTGATTATTGCCAACATTGTCTATGCCTTTTGGATGAGCAGCCAGTTTGGTTCATTCTGGGCCTGGAACATTGCTGATTTGGCGAACAAGCATGATTTCAAGTTAGATGATTTTGTTGCGGTAGGCCAATTTATCCTTTTTGCATTTACTGTAGATATGGCGATCCGCCATTTTGTCGTTCGCTTTAATCAAACTACCGATGGTAATCATCTGCCTGCAATTTTGGTGCAGGCTATCACCATCGTCTGTTACGGAGTAATCGGCATAATTGGTTTTGTTGTGATGTACGACCACTCAGCTGGTGAAGTATTGGCCGCATCGGGAGCCGTAGGCTTCGGCATTGTTTATGTATTGCGTGAATTTATTGCAGATATTGTTGCTTGCATTCAAATCCAATCAGAAGGCTTAATTAGCATTGGTGATTACATTGAGGTTGAGGAAGGTGAATACTATCAAGTAGTGCAAATCGATCATCGCATGGTGATCTTAAAAAATGCAGTCAAGCACACGATTCGGGTTCCGAACCGCCGCTTTATTGGCATGACTTATGTAAATCTAAACAAGCAATCTGAAAAGATGGGCGCTCGTCGAATTATTGATATTGAGTTGGATTCTGGGAATGATGCCGATAGAATCATCGAGCTCTTATCCCAGGCTGCAGATTACATTGTTAAGGCTGATCCTCGGTATCCTTGGTATCAAATACGCTTAGCAAAAATTAATAATGGAACATATACATTTACTTGGCAATATGAATGTGATCCCTCTGTAACTCCAAAGGGTTCAAAACATATGGTGAGCCTGGCCGCTGCTCGGTTCCTCAAGTTGGGCGGCATCAATATGAATTCCACTGTTGAAGTTACCCGTTCCTCCGATTTAGTTCATACGATTAATAGTCGTCTCAAGGATGTTTATCGATTTGGAGTTCTTAAGGCCTTAAGTGTGGAACAGGTGACTCGTTTATCCGATGCCGCTCAGATTGTGTCGTGTCGCGCTAATCATTTGCTCATCGAAAAAGGCCATAACGCTGATAGCATGTATATCTTGATGGAGGGCGGTCTAGAAGTAACCATCCCCAACGATCAAGGTGAGCAGGAAGTTGTCGCAACTATTTGGCCTGGTGACTGCGTGGGAGAAATGTCTCTGTTGACTGGTGAACCCCGTTCGGCCAATGTTAGAGCGAAGGTGAACTCCACGCTACTTGAAATCACTAAGGCAGACATTACCCCAATCTTTGAGGATGCCCCTGAGCTGATTGATGAAATCTCGATCCTGCTTGAGAGACGTAAAGCTGCAAACCAAGCTTACTTTAACAAGGCCCTTGAACCAGATGAGGTTGAGAAAAATATCAAGATTCTCGCTAAGAAGATTTTGAAGTTCTTTTTCCACAAGCCTTAAACTGATTTAAGTTTTAGGAATGATCTTTTACTCGATATCTATTTGATTTAGAGTGGTAAGTGAGTTTCCTGTAGGATTAAATGTCTATATGATTGTTTCTGATATTGAGCTAGCGCAAAGCTACGCTCTCACCCTTGTTTAGGAATCTGTGGAAAAAGTTCGCGTTCTAGTTGTTGATGATTCTGCCGTGATGCGCAAAATTATTGCAAGCGCCTTGCAAAAAGAGCCTTCAATCGAGATTGCAGGCTTTGCTGCGAATGGCTTGCAAGCAATAGAGGCCATTCAAACTTGTAATCCAGATGTAGTCACTTTAGACATCGAAATGCCGGAGATGGATGGCTTAACGGCGCTCAGAGAAATTCGTAAAGAAAATAAGTATTTACCAATCATCATGTTTAGCTCCTTAACCCACAAAGGGGCTCAAGCAGCAGTGATGGCTTTGACAGCAGGTGCAAGTGATTATGTGGGCAAGCCCGCTAATGCTGCCGGTGGAATTGATGACGCATTTAAGATTTTAGAGACTGAATTAATACCTAAGATTATTGGTTTAGCTAAGCGCGTGAAAACACGCAGGGCTAAAGAGGCTCAGGCTGGTGAGATTGTTAAGTCTGCCATCCCTGCGCCAGCTAGAGCTACTACTCCTGCAATTAAGTCAGAGCCACCCCTGGCAGCCAAGATCAGTAAGCTGAGTTCAGGCGTTTTGGCAAAGCCTGCGGAAGCAGTTTGTATTGGTGTTTCTACAGGCGGCCCTGAGGCCTTGATGCAAGTATTCAGCGCCTTTAAAGCGCCAATTAATGTACCCATTTTTATTGTTCAGCATATGCCCGCGGAGTTTACGGCTCTTTTGGCTGCCCGATTGAGTGCCATTGGTGTCATGACGGTGAAGGAAGCCGAAGAGGGCGAAAGTGCTGAGCCTGGCATGGTTTATGTGGCGCCTGGTGGGTTTCATATGACTCTATCAAGGTCGGGCACAAAGATCATTACCCACCTCAATACCGATCCCCCTGAAAACTCCTGTAGACCAGCTGTCGACGTCTTGTTTAGGTCAGCGGCTGCAGTCTATGGCAATAGACTGCTAGCAGTCATACTGACTGGTATGGGGTATGACGGCTTAAAGGGTGCGCAGCTGATTAAGGAGCTCGGTGGACAAGTCATCGCTCAGGATGAGGCAACCAGCGTAATTTGGGGAATGCCTGGTGCAGTAGTTCAGGCAGGTTTAGCAGATGGCATTCTGCCAATTGATCAAGTTGCTAACGAAATTGTTTTTAGAACCCGAAAAGTTTTTGCTGGTCAGCAGCATGTCTAAGGACTATCTACCGCAGTTTTACATCATGCTGGAGAAGCAGGTAGGAATCGCTTTAGATGACACTAAGCAATACTTGCTAGAGTCCCGTCTCTTACCCCTTGCGACTAAGAATGGCTATCTCGATGTATATGCCTTCATTAAATATCTCACGCAGAACGCAATAGGTCCAATTCACTGGCAGGCATTTGAGGCACTCACTACCAATGAAACCTTTTTTTTCCGAGATAAGCATGTATTTGAGGCATTAAAAAATACCATCTTTCCAGAGCTCATTCAGGCTCGCAAAAATGAGAAAACACTGCGGATATGGAGCTCTGCTTGTTCTGCGGGACAAGAGGTATATAGCTTAGCAATGATGCTGAAGGAAGATTTTTCGCAACTCCATGATTGGACGATTCAACTTCAAGCTACAGATATCTCTGAAGCCATCTTAAAAAAAGCACAGTCTGGAATCTATAGCTCAATGGAGGCCCACCGCGGTCTTGATGCCCATTATTTGAGAAAGTATTTTTCACATCTTGAAGATGGCACGTATCAAATCTCACCTGCCATTCGGCAGATGGTCAATTTCTCGCATCATAATCTTGTGGCCAGTTGGCCCTATTATCCCAAGTTCGATTTGATTATGCTCAGAAATGTCCTTATTTACTTTAAGCAAGATGCTAAAGATAAGGTTCTCTCAAAAATACAGAAGCAATTAAATGGCGATAACAGTATTTTGATTTTAGGCGCCGCAGAATCAATCTATTTAAATGATCTCTATAAATTAGTGCAATTAGATAAGATTTCGTATTACAAACCCAATATCCTTGCCAAGGTCTGATATGGAAAACCCAAGTACTTCCCCTGCCATTGCAATTGACCCAATCTATGCAGATGCATCGGTATTGGTAGTTGACGACAGTCGTACGCTGAGGAAGATTTTAATTCGAGAGTTGAATTCTTTGGGTTTTAAAAATATATCTGAAGCTGCTGATGGCATGGAGGCGATTGCGTTTGTTAAATCGAATGCTGTTGATTTGATGCTGCTTGATATGGAAATGCCCGAGTTGGATGGCCTGGGGGTGCTCACACAATTAAAGGCGGATGATGCTCATAAAGCATTGCCGATTATTGTGATATCCGGGGCAGATCAGTTTGAGAAGACCATTAAGTGTATTGAAATTGGTGCGGAAGATTATTTGCCTAAACCGTTTGATCCAATCTTATTACGAGCACGGATTTTCTCTTCGCTTGAGAAAAAGAGACTGCGCGACCTAGATCGCAAGCATCTAGAAATGCTCAACCATGAAAAGCAGTTGTTAGAAGTTGAGCAGATGAAGACTGAAAAGCTCATGCTCAATATTCTTCCTCGGCCTATCGCTGAGCGTCTTAAGCGTGGTGAGAAGAATATATCTGGTAGCTACCCCGATGTCACAATTTTATTTAGTGATTTAGTGGGTTTTACCAAAATGTCATCTAAAACCACGGCGACTGAGCTTGTGAAGTTATTGAATGATTTATTCACTCGGTTTGATATACGAGCAGAGGCTTTGGGCTTGGAAAAAATTAAGACTATAGGTGATGCCTATATGGCGGTTGGTGGCTTGCCAATTCCACGCCCAGATCACGCTGCCTTATGCGCTGAAATGGCTTTGGGAATGTTTGAGGATCTAAAGAGTTTTAACCAAGAAAATAATGCAGAGCTCAATATGCGGATTGGGATGAATTCAGGGCCAGTCGTAGCAGGAGTGATTGGTTTTACTAAGTTTTCTTATGATTTATGGGGCAATACTGTAAATACAGCAAGTCGCATGGAGTCGACGTCCCAGCATGGTCGGGTGCAGGTTTCACCGAGTACTTACGAAGCTCTCAAGGATGCTTATGACTTTGAGGATGCTGGTCTGATGGAGTGTAAGGGCCTAGGGGAGATCAGCACCTACTTATTGGTCGGTAAGAAATCATAGATGGATTGTCAGGGCTCAAGAGCTACAAAGTAAAAAGGCATCTATTAGATGCCTTTTTACTTTCTGTTAAGTAGGCTTAACATTCAAATTTAGATACCAGCTCTTTAAGCTTGGCGGCGACTCGAGCTAATTCAGCGGATGAGTTTTGAATTTCAGAAGAACCTGAGGAGATGCCGCGAGAGGCAATAGCAACAGCTTCAACTGTTTCTGTAATCCTTGCTGAACTACCTGCAGAGGTAGAGATATTGCGTGATATCTCGCCAACCGTAGCGGCCTGCTCCTCAACTGCGGTAGCAATGACGCTAGAGATGTCATCGATCTTATTAATGATGAGCGTAATCTCTGCAATAGATTCAATAGCTCCCTTTGCATCAGCTTGGATAGCATCAATTGACTGACCAATTTCATTGGTTGCTTTAGCGGTAGAGCGGGCTAATTCTTTGACCTCGTTGGCCACCACCGCAAAACCTTTGCCTAATTCGCCAGCTCGTGCAGCCTCAATGGTGGCATTCAACGCTAGAAGATTGGTCTGTTCTGCAATGTCGGCAATGACTGCGACTACCTCGCCAATTTGAATGCTACTGCTACTCAGCTTGGACATTTGCTGGTTCGTGCTATTGGCGATGGTGACCGCCTGATTAGCAACCCGTGATGCTTCCATTGCGTTAATAGAAATCTCGCGAATGCTTGTGCTGAATTCTTCTGCTGAGGTAGCAACAGATTGCGTATTTTGACTCACGATATCGGATGATTGCGCTACTTCATTCGCTTGGGAGGATGTCTCTTCAGCATTGGCATTGAGTTGTGCGCTAACTACTGCCAATTCTTCGGAGGAGGCGCTAATCATTAATGCGTTATTGCTAATTTCCTGAATGGCACCACGAAGATTGTTTTGTAGTGTTTGGGCTGACTGCGCAATTTGGCCAACAACGCCAGCGTAATCTAGGCCTTCAATAGTCGTATTTAAACGAGATCCGGCTAAGTCATTCAAGGCTTCTTTGGTTTTATGCAAAGGATCAATAATGGACTGTCTAAAGCGAATGCCAATCAGAATACTCAGCAATATTGAGATCGCAATAGTAACTAGCGTATAGATGATTGCATAATGCTTTGCCGCTTCGGCCTCTTGATGAAATAAGCTGGCACTCTCTAACTTGGCATCTACAAAGTCTTGTAAATTTTTATTGATGCGCGGTTTAAAGCCTTGAAACTTGTCACTAAAGTACATAGCAGTAGCAGTAGATGGTGCACTCTTTTCAAGAAGGGCAATTTGCTCAATAGCAACTAAATAAATATCGAAGTCTTCAACGAGTTCATTAAATTCAACTCTTGTTTTAGAGCGAATGATATGTTCGTCAACACGTTTGATTGTTGTTCGTAGATTTTCTTTTAACTTTTCAATATTGTTAAGAGATTGCTCACGTAATACTTGACCTTCTGCTTTATTTGCAAGAGTGGAGGAGAGTAATAGGTGATTGAGTTCAATATCTAGTGCAATAGCCTCAATTTGTAATTGCTTAGAATCTTCAATTCCTTTGGCACCTTGTACATATAACCAATCAGCGCTTTTGCCCATCACGTTGTAGCTGTAAATCGAGATACCGCCAACTATGAGCGTAAAAAACAGAATCAGACCAAAGCTCACTACAAGTTTGGTTTTGACGGTTGATCGTCTGTCGAAGTTATCTAAAAGGGTGCGAAACATTCGGTAGGGCTTCCTGTAGAAGGTTCATGCGT
>JBJOJF010000057.1:0-4505 GCA_046046735.1 Pseudomonadota bacterium | reverse complement strand
GTAATTGAATTGGCGATCTTTAAATTGCATCTGGGCTTTTTTGAGCACCATGGAAGATCGTTCACCCGAGTCATTTGTGCATGACCAGGTGGTGTAGTCATTTCGATCACATCCCAAAAGGGCTGTGATCACGATGACCGAAGCTAAAAATGCTCTGGAGCGAATCAATTACAAGACCCAGAAATGATGAGTGCCATCCTTGCCTAATTGTTCCACTAGACCGAACTCCCAGTCTAGATAGGCTTGCATTGCAGCAGGATCAACACTGGTGCCCTCGTAAGGTCTCTTGTATCGATCCATTGGGGGAGAAGCAAGATGGGTTGCACCTTTTTCAAGTTCCAAGCCTGCATCTGTCCAAGCCTTGTTGCCACCCGATAGAACAAATACTTCACCCTTGATGAGCTGTTGGATTTCTGGAGCGGCAAATGCGGCAAGTTCGCCAGTAGTGCTAGTGAGGATGTAGCGAGCTGCGTGAGGTAAATTTCCAACGGCATTAGCAAATTGGGAGCGTAAAGCAAACCAACTGCCCGGAATATGGCCTTTGACATAATTTGCATGAGTGCTTAAATCAATTACGCACACATCAGCACCATCTTTGATCCAGGTTGATGCAGTCTTTGTATCGACCGTTGCTGAGCCAGGAAACTCCGGTAGTGGTGCCTTCCATGCGCCTTTCTCGCTCAGGTCTCCAGCTTGAATATCATCCAGCACATAGACATCCCAAGCCATTTGCGCCAACCATGAGGCGGGCATATTTGCTCTTACCCCACTAGGGTCAGCTAAAACAATACGAGCTCCGCGTACTGGCGCAACCATCTCCGTTTCTTGGACGAGTTGTCCGCCAGGGACCGATCGAAACCCTGGTAGATGACCAGCCTCATATTCTTCTGGTGTTCTGGTATCGAAGAAATAGGTAGTGCGCTCTGATTGACCTTTCCATTTCTCTATATCGCTATAACTAGCTCGCTTAACACCAGCCCTATCAGCAACGCTACGGGCACGTTTAGCGGCTTCAAGCGCGGTAGACTCGCTGACTTCCTTGAACTTGCGACTCTGTCCTTTATCTAATTCTTGACCGGCAAGCGTCCAGCCAATCGTGCCGTTTCGTAAGGCATTTACCTCGTTCGGAATACCAGCATTAATGAGAGATTGCGTGCCAATGATGCTGCGAGTACGTCCCGCACAATTGACGATGACTTTTGTTTTTGGATTGGGTGCAATCTCAGGAAGGCGTAAGACTAGCTCTGCTCCAGGCACGCTGATTCCAGTAGGAATACTCATGGTGTTGTATTCATCAAAGCGACGGACATCCACCACCACAATATCTTCTTTGCTATCAATTAATTGTTTGACCTCTTGAGCCGAGAGGGAGGGGGTATGTCTCTTAGACTCCACAAATTCACCGAAGGATTTGCTAGGGACGTTGACGTCCTTAAAGACTTCGCCTCCAGCCGCTTTCCATGCCTTAACACCACCCTGAAAGACTGAGACATTCGTGTAGCCCAATGTGATGAGTCTTTTTGCTGCCAAGTCGGCATAGCCTTCGCCGTCATCCAAGACAACAATAGGGACATCCTTTTTAGGGAGCTTACTTAGGGCGTCAGCCTCAATGCGGGATAGGGGAACATTGGCTGCAAATAGGGGATGCTCTTGGGCATGAGGATCCTCTTCTCTAACATCCAGAAAAGCGATTTCCTGCTTATTTAATAACTTATTGCGAACAAATGCGTAGTCTTGGTATTGAGTTGACATATGGGTAAGGAAATTCTGATCTTTTTAGTGAATGGTTTAGCCCTGAACTCAAAGGTTCAGGTACTAGCGAAAACGTAAATTACAGCTAGAAAATGGGGATAAAGCTTAATTTCATTGTGGTCTCCAGTTTTTATTAGTATTTTTCCCTATTTTGGGGGATATTTCACATCTAAGAGTTATCCCTGATGCGGACCCTGAAATTCACTGGTTTTTATGGGGATATACTGATTCGGAGCGTAAAACTCAAACATTGATCTGAAACATAGGAGACAAGATGTCACAACACGATACATTGTTAGCTGCTTTCGAAACTTATAAAGCGGAAAACGAAAAGTTCATTGAGAAGGGCGTTAAAGCATCTGCTGCGCGTGCTCGTAAAGCTTTGCAAGAAATCGCTGGTGCTTGCAAGGAGCGTCGTAAAGAAATTACCGCTGCTAAAGAGGCAATGGAAGCGAAGAAGTAAAGCTTCTTTCTTTCTAGTAAAGAGTTGAGCCTGGCTCCCATAAGGAGCCAGGCTTTATTTTTTATATTCTGCAAATGATTTAATCGTGAATCATCAAACTGCAACTGAAAATAAAGTGAGTTTCATAGCTTTGCTACGAATCGCTACAAGCCTTTGGTACTCTGGGCTATTAGCCCAGCGATCAACAGATTCTTGATCCGGAAATTCTAGCTCTACAAATGCTTGAAACGCATCACAAGCCAGTTCATTCCAATAGATTTGATTTAGCGACCCACGAGCGGCTATCTTGCCTTGATGCAGTTCCACTGTTTGGCCAACTTGGCTACGATATTGGTCAAACGCGGTTTGATCCTGCAGTTGAATTAAGCCAATTACTTTGACAGTCATTACATTCCCCAAGAAATTGCTCTTTTAGTTTATAAGCAAGCTATAGTCAGATATTCAAACTTTACTCAATGATTTCACTATCTCACATGAGGTGTATATGAAGCTTGCATTTTTAGGTCTTGGCAATATGGGTTTGCCTATGGCTATCAATTTAGTCAATGCTGGACATGAGGTACGCGGCTTTGATTTGGTGCAATCACAATTAGATGCATTTAAAGAAGCTGGTGGCAGTCCAGCGAATAGTGCTGCCGAGGCAATTGAAGGTGTTGAAGTCATTATCAGTATGCTGCCGGCCTCTCGTCATGTGGAGACTTTGTATTTAGGTGAGCAGGGTTTGATAGCGACAGCCAATCCAAATACATTATTAGTAGATTGCTCAACGATATCCCCTAAGGTTTCGCAGCAGGTTGCTAGCATTGCAAAGTTCAAAGGATTTTCGATGATTGATGCCCCCGTTTCAGGTGGTACAGCTGGCGCTCAAGCGGGTACCTTAACCTTTATGGTTGGTGGAGAAGCAAAAGATTTAGAGCGTGCACGTCCTCTGCTAGAAAAGATGGGTAAAAATATTTTTCATGCAGGACCAAGTGGTAGCGGTCAAACCGTCAAGGTCTGCAACAACATGCTTTTAGGTATTCAGATGCTGGGAACTAGTGAGGCTTTGCGCTTAGGTATTGCGAATGGCATGGACCCGAAAGTGTTGTCAGACATTATGTCCAAGAGTTCGGGTCGCAATTGGGCGCTCGAGCTATACAACCCATGCCCAGGGGTCATGGAGAACGTGCCATCTTCAAAAGCTTATGCCGGGGGCTTTGGGGTGGATTTAATGCTCAAAGATATGGGGCTAGCGATTGAGAATGCAGATGACCTCAATGCTAGCGTTCCATTAGGAGAGCTATCGCGTCAGCTATACGAAAAACATAGTAAGGCAGGCAATGGACAGCTCGATTTCTCGAGCGTGTTTAAGCTGTCTTAGATTAACGTCTATCGATTGAAGCTTTTTTAGGTGGGCTACCGCGCTTAGCTGCCGGTTTGCCTGCGCCACCGCCACCGCCAGCAGGTCGAGGTTTTCTTGATTGCTGGTGTTGCTGGCTACGCAATTGAATGGGCTGCGCCACTGCGTTAGGATCAGGCTCAAATCCGACAATCACTTCTTGCGGAAGTTTTTGTTTAATCAGTTTCTCAATATCTCGAAGCATCTGATGCTCATCTACACAGACCAGAGAAACCGCGACCCCATTCGAGCCAGCTCTTCCCGTACGGCCAATGCGATGAACATAGTCCTCGGATACATTTGGCAGGTCATAGTTCACCACATGGGGGAGTTGGTCGATATCGATTCCGCGGGCAGCAATATCGGTTGCTACTAACACGGTAATTTTTCCATCTTTAAATTCGGCCAATGCCTTGGTGCGAGCACTTTGACTTTTATTCCCATGAATTGCCATTGCCGTGATGCCATCTTTTTCAAGCTGGGTGACTAGTTTGTTGGCGCCATGTTTGGTGCGCGTAAATACTAGAACTTGCTTCCAGTTATTTGACTGAATGAGGTGAGCCAGCAGGGGATGTTTCTTTGTTCTATCCACAGGATGAATCAACTGTGCAATGGCTTCATTCGCACTGTTGCTGCGAGCTACTTCGATCAGTGCTGGAGAGTTGAGTAAGCCATCCGCTAAAGCTTTAATTTCTGTAGAGAAGGTTGCAGAGAATAATAAGTTTTGACGTTGCTTAGGGAGGGCGGCCAAGATCTTTTTAATATCTCGCAAGAATCCCATATCGAGCATGCGGTCTGCCTCATCTAAGACGAGGATTTCAATGGCATTGAGAGAGACGCAGTTTTG
The DNA here is from genome assembly GCA_046046735.1 of Pseudomonadota bacterium. Classification (GTDB taxonomy): domain Bacteria; phylum Pseudomonadota; class Gammaproteobacteria; order Burkholderiales; family Burkholderiaceae; genus Polynucleobacter. The sequence continues at coordinate 65 of JBJOJF010000057.1, read as the reverse complement.
TGACATTAAATCGAGTAGACGACCTGGTGTTGCCACCAAGATATCAAGTCCAGCTGCGATTGCTT
>JBJOJF010000056.1:0-4123 GCA_046046735.1 Pseudomonadota bacterium | reverse complement strand
GCAAATCATAAAACTTAGATGCACTTGTCAGTTGCTCGTCTGTCATTAGATTCCCCCTTAAACCAATGGGTTCGAATTTTTAAAGCCAGAATAAACATAATCTTGACCTATCACGAACATTGTTCGTAAAATAAATAAATGCTGAACATACCCACCCCCCAAAATCTGCGTGATGCAAGGCTAACTCTGGGTTACACCAAAAAAGAAGCCGCAGCTTTGGTGCATGTAACAACAAGGGCGTGGCAGCTATGGGAGGCTGGGCACAGGAGAATGCCTCCTGGCCTTTGGGAGTTGTGTGTCATCAAGGTAGGTTTACACCCGACATACGGGCTTGTCGTGTAAAAATTACTTATCCCTCTCGTTCGTTATTGCTTTCTATGCATGCTTTCAATTCCGCATTCCATGCACTTAGGTCTGTTTGGAATTCCGTCAATATTTGACAGATGCCATTTATCTGGTGACCTCGAAGCTTACTTTTTGGCAACCAAGCATTTTTGTCAGAATCAAATAGGTTTGTGATCGACAGCAATGCTTTTCTTTCAATTGCGTCGTATGCGGTTCGAGCTGCATGGCAGGAGTCAAGCTCTTTCTCTATACCGTGCAAAGTTGGATCAATTCGCTCGCGAATGCTATCAACGGATTGAATTGCTTTTGGATGAATGCCAATCATGCTTTTAGTGCAAACTGGATTTTGCCAATTATTGATCGTCCGTTCCAGTTGGTCTGAAGCATTTCTGGCATGGTGCAGGATAAGCCAAGGAGCTTCAGTGTATGACTCACCCCAATCACAACGTTGGTCCATCTCTAAAATTCTGTGTTGTGTAGTGCTAATGTTTGAGGGTTTAAAACCAATGGATTTTTCTTGGATACTTCCCATTCGGTGCAAAACAGTCCTTACTGTTGGAGCAGTTCTGTACCTCGCCACAACGGCTTGATCAAAATGATGTGTGTATGCCATGCTTAATCCCCCTTAACCCAAAACCGTTTATTACGTCCAGCAACGGTCCAATCTCTTTTCTGTTTGAAGCCGCAACGTTTGAGTGCTTCTGCTGTGTACCTGACTGATGCTTGTTCACGATATCTACCTTTCAGGCCATTCAAAGCCATGACTTCTTCCAAGGTATAACTTCTAGAAAGTTGCGAAGGCGTAAGGTTCTGGCACCAGATCAAGATTTGGTTTACATATCCATCTGAGATGGAGCTCTTTATTGATTGTGGATGCGGTGTACTTTTGGCCGTAGCTGTTGCCTCTTGTACCAAACGATTTACCGCTTCACGTAAATTAACTCCAATGATTGGTGGCTGCATATCAACTCCTTGCGAATTTCCACCCGGCCTTAGACATGCGGGGCAGTAAACCCCGCTGTCTGGAGGACAGTAGTTTTTTGAACCCGGCTACAACCCTTATGAAATAAGGCTTCCAGCTGGATATCCAGCAGTAGTTTTCAACCCGGCAGAGGCAACCCGGCTCTAACCAAGGAAAATCAGGGCCTGCAGCAGGGTTTTCTAGATGGACGTGTGTATTGACCCAATTGGGTAGAGTATTTCTATGATTCATAAGTCGCTCCCACTATTAAGACGCGGTCTCTAAGGCGGACACCATATGACACAACATCCTTAGATACTGCCTGGCGCTCAATTAGCCGACCCAGCGCGATTGCTTCATCAACTGCTATCCGAACTTTTTTATCGCTTGCCTTGAAAGGGCCATCCACCCCTGACTCTCCGCGCAACTTGCTGCGTGTGTATCGCCCCGGGTTTGCTGCGACTGCCGCTATTACCAAATCAATCAAGCTTGAAGATGTATTTTTCTGAGGTACCGATAGTTCAACTGGGGTCGGAAAAGCGACGCCCCAACCTGGCACTGTAATTTTTTTAAGGTAAATAACACGACCAGCTTCGCTGTAGTTTGATTTGATAATTCGTTGAGCAAGATAGTCTTTTGCTGATTCAGCAGTCAGTCCATATTTTTTACGCTCGTCGATTGTGAGCTTTGTCATGACCGCAGCAAAGCGACTGTTATCGACGAATGCGCCTGATCCGAGAACATCACCCACCCCAAAGCCATCAGTACTCCTATCAGGTGATGCGGCAGATTTGGGACTGTGGGCAATAAGAACAACTGCAGCGCCAGTTTCAAGCGCAATTCTTGTACAGGCCTCCATACCAGCTGTGGCATGTTCACTACTATTTAGGTCTCCTCCAATAAGTAATCGAGCATGATCAACCACTACCAATCGGACTGGGGGTTGACCATTTGAGTTGAGGTGAGCTGTCAGTTGAACCACCGCAGGAACAAAGTCAGACATTTGTGGCGTGCCTGACCTTAATTGGGTCAAACGGATACCCAAGCCAACAAGCGGTAAGCAATGAACTCTGCGCTGAATTACCGAAAAGTCTTCTCCCGAAAAATTAGCATTCACATAACCGCCTACACGGCGCTGAAACTCAGAAGCATCGTCTTCACTCGACAGAATCAAGGTTTGTCCTAAGGAAACTTTCCATCCATTCCACGATTTTCCATATGCACTATGCAACCCAAGCATGATGACTTTGGCCGTTTTCATTGACCCCCCCAAACCAGCTAGAGTTGAGACTGTCTTCAATGGAAACAGACCACCGTCTGCAATCAAGAACTCTCTTTTGAGCGGCATCGGGGCGTTTGGGTCCCATGCTACGAGGCGGTTCTCAAGCGTCAGTGCCTCATTACTTATAGCTTTAGATCGGCCGAGCTGAATGGGGCTTGTAATACTGCCCTGATGTTGACAACCATTACATCCTCCTATGCTGCTTTTCTCAAAGAATGAACATGTCGTTGGACCAGAATTCCATGACTCATAACGTGTGACCACATCAATGCTGGAGTGTCCAGTGTCAGCACGTCGCTCGCTCCATTCGTGGGCAAGATCGATATCTTCTGTACAGTGCTTGATCAAGCCAATAACGCCACGCCAATGCTCGTAATTCACATCACCCTTGGTGTCACGCATGACTCTTACCTGTTGGCAGTGGTCAGCGATCAATCGAGCGGATGTTTCGTACTGTGGTCCATCGTATGGAGTGATCAAGTCATCATTTAAACCGGGCGCTGATGATTGTTTTGGTACGTGAGCTTGGAGAGCATTTACTATGCGTGAGACTGCGGCTGCAAAATCTTGTGGCTCAACGAATGTGGGTTGAGTTTTGACCTTGACTTCACGGACTTCACGTCCGGCTTTGCGATTATGTGTGCCTACGGGTCGTAGGATGGAAGACAAGTCAGCAGTTCGGGTTGGATCAACCAGCAGTCCAGCGGCATTGAGTGCAGCTTTAAATTCATTGGCAATGGTACGCCAACTGTTAGGGCCAATAGCCTTGGTCAAAGGCCAGTAGCAATGTAGTCCACCGCCTGAGTCAACAAGCATGGGTTTAGCGAATTGGTATGTTTGGCAGAATCCAAGGATGGCTTTGGCTGCTTCTGTTTTATTCAGGTAGCCCTTACCTTCAGCGGCTTTGTCTTCACCGCAGTCGATATCAATCCAAAAGGACTTAGCCTTGTCCCAGTTCTGTGCACCTCGGTATTTGGTTTTGGTTACACCGTTTACCTCGGTATCGTAGCTTGCTGCCTTATAGGAACAGCACGCATGGTAGACAATCAGGTTGCTTTGTGCATCATAAGATTCGATGGCTTGCGCCATGAGTTCGAGAGACTCATAGGCTTTGTGTTTCAGCCCTTCTCTCCCTGTCTTACCTAGGACTAAAAGTTTGTGACCATCATCTGGCAGGATTGTTCGTAAGAACTCCAGAGTGCTTTGCACTTCAGTTTGAAGTGCAATTGAATTGTTAACATCCGTTGGGATGTCAACTGCGCTGACGCGGCTTAGTGAAGAACCAAAATTCATTGGACGTACCTGTAGTGTGAGTAGATCGCCGTGGTCAGCGGCGGCCTTTCACCTCAGGGGTTACCGGTATGCAGTGAGCTTTCCGGGCTGTCCAGTTGGTTCCTAGGGTCCGAGCAAGTGTTTCTGAAAACTTGCTTGTGTGAATTTTATTCAAAAACGTGTTTGCGTCAATACTCATCCAAGTTTTTTTGCAAGTTCAATTGGGGCGGGTCTGTAATATCGTTTTAAAACCATCAAACTCT
>JBJOJF010000055.1:0-6800 GCA_046046735.1 Pseudomonadota bacterium | reverse complement strand
CCAGCTTTGGTAAGCGCGTTAAAGAGGGTAGATTTGCCGACGTTAGGCAGGCCGACGATGCCACATTTCAAAGACATAGCCGTATTGTAAAGGGCTAGTTTCGATATCATCGAGATATGTCTGATCTTCACCCAAATTCGCTCGATAAACTGCCAAAAAACCAGCCCTCAATCCGAGCGGTGGATGTAGTGGTGGTTGGTGCCGGCATTGCAGGCAAGGCTTGCGCTCTAGGCCTAGCTCAAATGGGGCTCCAGACAGTCCAAATTGCTCCAGACCTTGGCAATGCAGTGCCTGCTCCCCAGGGCACCCAATGGGGGCAGCGTATTTATGCCTTTTCCCCTAGCACCCAGAAATTATTGGCCCACCTACAAATCTGGGATGCAATCGATCACAGTCGTTTGCAAGCCGTTCGAGATATGCGAATTTTTGGTGACCGCGGCCAACAACACGATCAGTTACACCTCTCTGCTTTTGAAGCTGGTACTCCACAGTTAGCCTGGATTGGTGAATCGAATCTCATAGAGCACACGCTCGATCAAGCCTCGCGCTTCCAAAATAAATTGGAACGAATCAATGATGTGGTTCGCAAACTTGAGGTTGATACTGATGGCACAACCTTACATCTTGCGAATGGAGCTGGCTTACGCGCAAAGCTGGTTGTTGCAGCAGATGGCGCAAACTCACCAATACGTACCGAATTAGGTATTGCCGTTAGTGAAGAAAGTTATTCGCAAAGCGCAGTCGTGGCCAATTGGATTTGCACGCATACCCATTTAGAAACTGCGTATCAATGGTTCTTGCCTGAAGGCGACATCATTGCTATGTTGCCTTTACCAAATAAACAAGTCTCAATGGTATGGTCAACATCGCCCGAGAATGCAGCCGCACTTCTAAAACTTGATCAGGAATCGTGGTCTAAGAAGTTTGCCTCGATTGCAAATGGAGCAATCGTTTCACAATTTGGAGAACTCACTCTCAACTCAACTCCTGCTGCTTTTCCTTTGAGAAAAATTCGTGCCGATCGTTTCATTGGCCCCACAGAAAATCCTCAAGTTGCCTTAATAGGCGATGCTGCCCACGTGATGCATCCCCTGGCAGGACAAGGTTTGAATTTAGGTTTAAGAGACGTAGCGACCCTACTGAACATACTGAGTAAACGTGAGTCCTTTAGACAACCTAATGACAGAGTGCTCTTACGTCGCTATGAACGTCAACGTCAAGGGGATACCTCTGCACTGCTTTGGGTGACTGACAAACTGAAGAAGCTCTTCTCCGGAAGCAGCAGCACTGAAAAGCAGCTACGCAACTGGGGGCTAAGCATGGTCAATCGCAGCCACTTCATTAAACGCCGCTTAATAGAGCGCGCCTTAGGAGATATTGATTTTGAATAAATTTTTTATTGGCATTGCTATAGCTTGCTGCCTCAATTTTTCCGCATCCATTGCAAACGCCCAACCAGAGCAACAAATTAAATCTGAGCTTCAAAAAAAAATTGGCTCCAATGGCAAGATAAGAAATGTCTCTGCCTCACCGATCTCCGGTGTATATGAAGTATTGGTTGGCAATGACATTGTCTATACCGATAGCAATGGTAAATATCTATTTCAAGGTGAGATCATTGAAATCGCTACCGGCAAAAACATTACAGAGCAAAGACAAGCTGATCTAAATCGCATCAAATGGTCTGAACTTGTTCCCGCTAATGCGCTCAAAGCAGTTCGTGGAAATGGTAGCCGTCAAATTGCTATTTTTTCAGATCCCAATTGTGGCTATTGCAAGCGTCTTGAAAAATCATTGCAGCAACTAGACAACGTTACTGTTTATACCTACCTCATCCCTATTCTTTCGGCAGATTCTGCTCAAAAATCTAAGCAAATCTGGTGCTCTGCAGATCCCCAGAAAGCCTATATTGATTGGATGATCAACGGAGTTGCACCGAGTGGTAAAAGTGACTGCACTACTCCACTTGATAAGAATATGGCTTTTGCAAAGACTTACAGCATCACGGGCACACCCACCATTTTCTTCACTGATGGCAGCCGATTCCCAGGCGCAGTGCAAATTGTTGATATCGAAAAGAAGTTGAGTAGCCTTAAGTAAATCACTATGAGCCCATTACCAACATCAGACTTGCCAGCCATCCAATACACCATTTGGTCAGCAGACTTACATGGGCATCGCTTTCATGTGAAATTGCGAATTGAAAGTCCGCTGCCTAATGGGCAAATTTTGCAAATGCCAACGTGGATTCCAGGTAGCTACTTAATTAGAGACTTTAGTAAACAAATTGAGAGTATTGAAGCTTACGCCATTAATAATCCAAGTCAGTTATTGGATCTAGAGCGCATTGATAATGATCAGTGGCGCTTACCTAATATTGCTGGACCTGTTGAGATATTGACAACGGTATACGCCTTTGACTCATCTGTGCGCGCAGCCTATCTTGATACTGAGCGGGCATTCATTAACCCAAGCAGTCTTTGTTTATCAGTCAAAGGACAAGAATCTTTGCCATGTGCATTGATCTTGATTCCTCCGCAAGATACCTGTGCGCAACATTGGACAGTTCAAACTGGACTTAGATCTGTCAAAGTTGATAACCAGGGTTACGGATTTTATTTAGCAAAAAATTATGATGATCTACTTGATCATCCAATTGCATTGGGGGAATTTCAAATCGCCTATTGGCAATCGAATGGCACGCCACATGCTATGGCCATTCAAGGCTGCATTCACGAAGTTGATCTTGAGCGACTCGCCAAAGATCTTCAGGCAATCTGCACTAGCACTATTGATTTATTTGAGCCAAAAACGAAGCAAGCCCCATTTGAAAATTATTTATTTTTAGTCAATGCTGTCTTAGCTGGTTACGGAGGGCTCGAACATCGCAACAGTACTGCCTTGCTATGCAAGCGCGATCAAATCCCCCAAACGAGTACTCCCTTGGATGAAACATCGTATCGTGAGTTTCTCGGACTTTGTAGCCATGAATATTTTCACGCTTGGCTTGTTAAGCGCATTCAACCGAAAGCATTTCAGCCCTACCAGCTTGATCGCAGAAACCATACACGCCTACTATGGTTATTCGAGGGCTTTACTAGTTACTATGATGACTTGCAGCTCTTACGTAGCAAGCGCATTGATCTCAAGACCTACCTAAAGCTTGTTGCGAATAACTGGAACGGTATTTTGCGTGGCCCAGGCAGACTGAAGCAAAGTCTAGCTGATAGCTCGTTTGATGCCTGGACAAAATACTATCAAGCTGATGAAAATACTCCCAATGCCGTCGTGAGTTATTACGGAAAAGGTGCGCTACTGGCTTTAGGGCTTGATCTTAAGATTCGAGCATTTAGCAAAAATCACCAATCACTAGATGATGTGATGCGCGCAATCTGGCAGCGCCATGGCATTACATTGGATGGAATTGCTGAAAATGGATTAGATGAAATCATGCTCACAGTCCTGGGCAATGGCTTTACCAAAATCTGGAATGAATTTAAGACGCGCTATATTTTTGGTAGCGAAGATATCCCACTTCAGAGATGGTTCCCAGCATCTATTACTGTCAAAGCAAAATCTCATAGCAAGCTTGAGCAAATCAAATTGCAATTAGGCATGCGCCATACTGATGCCAATGGTTGGCTCAAAGTAACGCATGTTCTAGATGGTGGGGCTGCACAACTTGCTGGACTAGCGCCTGGCGATTTACTTGCGAGTATCAATGGTGAGCGCATCACTTCTAGTCGTTTAGATAAAGTATTGTCAAATCTCATTCCCAACCAAGTTCTGAGTATTTACTTTTACAGAGATGACTTAGCGCACGAGTGCATGACTGTTCTTGAAGCAGAACAAATTCCAGATCAATTCACACTGAGTCCTACTGAGTAATGCAGTCGTTTTGTGAGTTGGATATTCCACAAGATTGGCGTGCACTACTAGGCGACTATTTACAGTCCTCGGATTGGCAAGTCCTTCAAGAAAATATAGCCAAGATCATTCAAAATGGCACTGAATTAATTTGCCCAGAACCTCAGAACTTTTTTAAGGCACTGTCGCTCACGTCAGTCGCCAATGTAAAAGTGGTGATCCTCGGTCAAGACCCCTATCACTCTCCAGGTCTTGCTCAAGGGCTTGCTTTTTCGATACCTACCAAGATCCCTACAAATTCTCGTGAATTTCCCAGCTCGCTGCGCAACATTAGTAAAGCACTCGTCCTGGAAAATTTTGGGACACTCCCCAATGGGGATCTCCAGCACTGGGCGAAACAAGGAGTGCTGCTTCTGAATACGGCACTCAGCGTCAAATTAGGTGAGGCAGCCAGCCATACCAATATAGGGTGGAAGACTCTGATTGATAGTCTTATTACCAATCTTGCAAAACATCAGCCGAATTTAGTATGGATGCTTTGGGGTGGCCATGCCCAATCTAAGCTTCCTTTGATTGAGTTGGGGGTTGAGCAATTGATTTTGCAAGCTTCACACCCCTCAGGCTTAGGCGTCTATAAAACTGCTCAGCCATTTTTAAAGCCTGGGGCTACGGACAGCTGTCGACATTTCACCAAGGCAAATGAATGGCTTTCAAAACATGGTCAAACCCCGATTTCTTGGGTACCTGAAGCAGGGGTGGAGACAACCCAAACCATTCAAGCCAAGCTATTTAACTAATCATTTAGCTAAAACAGCATAAAAGCAGCCTGCCAAGCAGGCAGCAATCGTGACAATCAACCATTCCAGCATTTGTCCTGCCTGGAACAATCCCATGAATTGCCCGGCATAGGAGGCTAATACAGCAGCGCCAAAGCCAATAAGAATGGCTATAAGCAGTTTTTTGAGCTTTGGCCTAGATGTCCTTGTTCCAGGATAAAAAACCCAAGCAAATAACCCAGATAAGCCACCAATCACCAGAAAAGCCAAAAACCCCATTACGACCCCCATTAATAGCGTCATCAAATCTATAATCCCCATTATGAAGTTGTTGACACTCGGCATCAATCATCACACAGCGCCGGTCGCCATTCGGGAGAAGGTCGCCTTCGACCCTGAATTTCTTCAAGAAGCGTTGCACGATCTTCGCCAACATCTCGTTGGCGCGAATCAGGCTGGGCTGCCTGAGGCCACAATCCTGTCAACCTGTAATCGCACTGAGGTCTACTGCGCAGCCAATGATGCCAATGCGGCGAGCCTGCTGCATGAAGCAACATTTGATTGGTTGGCTAAGACCCAACAACTCGCGCCAAGCAGCTTGGAACCTCATATTTATTCACTACCCCAATCTGATGCAGTACGTCATGCATTTAGGGTAGCTTGTGGATTAGATTCGATGGTGATTGGCGAGACTCAAATATTGGGTCAAATGAAAGATGCTGTTCGCACCGCGAACGATGCAGGCGTTTTAGGGACCTATCTCAATCAGCTTTTTCAAAAGACCTTTGCGGTCGCAAAGGAAGTTCGTGGCTCCACCGAAATTGGTGCGCACTCCATTTCCATGGCTGCCGCATCCGTGCGTCTAGCCGAACGTATTTTTGAAACTATTGCTGATCAACGCGTACTGTTCATCGGTGCCGGCGACATGATCACATTGTGCGCAACGCATTTTGTTGCACACAAACCTAAGAGCGTTGCAATTGCCAACCGCACCATCGAACGTGGTCAAGAATTAGCCGATTCAATTGCCATGCAGGATGTATCTGCAGAATCATTCAAGCTCTCAGAGCTTCCTAGTCGACTTCACGAATTTGACATCATTGTTTCAAGCACTGCGTCCTCCTTGCCGATCATTGGCTTGGGCATGGTTGAGAGTGCACTTAAGCAGCGTCGCCATAAGCCAATGGTCATGATTGACCTGGCTGTTCCACGTGACTTCGAGCCCGAGATATCTCGCCTAAACGATATTTACCTTTATACCGTTGATGATTTGGGCGTAATGATTCAGACGGGTGCCTCTTTACGTCAAGCCGCTGTCAGCCAAGCCGAGGCCATCATTGAGGATCGTGTTGGTAACTTTATGCACTGGATGCAAGGTCGCAAAACTGTGCCACTTATTCAAGATATTCAGCAACAAGGCGAACATCTCAGACAGCTAGAGCTCGATCGTGCGATGAAGCGCCTAATGCGTGGCGAGGATCCACAAGAAGTTCTGAATGCAATGGCGCAAGGTTTAACGAATAAATTTTTGCATGGATCACTACATGCACTGCAACACTCTAATGGTGCCGAGCGCGATGCCTTAATCAAGTTGCTACCAAAACTATTCGCCTCACACTCCAAGCCAGAAGACCATTAGATGAAGCCCAGCATGCGGGCTAAGCTAGACCACATAGACACGCGCTTAGCCGAACTCAACTCCCTATTAACCACTGAAGAGTCCACGACAGACATGGATAACTACCGGAAGCTCACACGCGAGCATTCGGATATTGCGATGGTAGTGGAGCAATTTGGCTTATACAAACAGGCTGAGGCCGACGCACAAGCTGCGGAAGAGATGCGCAAAGATCCTGAGATGAAGGACTTTGCTGATGAAGAACAAAAGCAAGCTCAAGCCACCATGGAAGAGCTTGAAGGCGTCCTACAAAAACTATTGCTGCCAAAAGATCTTAACGATGAACGCAACGTCTTCTTAGAAATTCGTGCAGGTACGGGTGGTGATGAGAGCGCACTATTTGCTGGTGACTTACTGAGGATGTATACCCGCTTTGCTGAGCGTCAAGGCTGGAAGGTGGAAGTAGTGAATGCTGCCGAATCTGATCTTGGTGGATATAAAGAAGTTGTTCTGCGCCTAGTTGGTCAATCCGTCTACTC
>JBJOJF010000054.1:0-9707 GCA_046046735.1 Pseudomonadota bacterium | reverse complement strand
GATTAATTCTGCCGCAAGATATTTTGGATGTAGCGACCAAGCAAGGGCGCCACGGGTGCTTCAACATACATGCCTCTCTGTTGCCGCGTTGGCGTGGCGCAGCGCCAATACAGAGAAGCATTGAAAGTGGTGACGCTAAGACTGGCGTCAGCATCATGCAGATGGATGCAGGCCTAGATACTGGCGATGTAGTTTTGGTCGAGGACATCACCATTGCCCCGCAAGAAACAAGCAGCTCATTGCATGATCGACTGGCTGAGCTGGGCACGAAATTAATGGTGCAGGTTTTGAATGATCTTGATCAAGGTGTAGGGCTTGCAAGAGTTCAGCAGCCAATCGAAGGTGTTACCTATGCAGAAAAAATTCTAAAGAACGAAGCTGAAATCGATTGGAATATGAGCGCCGCTGAAATCGATCGACGTATTCGTGCATTCAATCCTTTTCCAGGAGCAACAAGCCATCTCCATGGTGAGTCATTGAAGTTTTGGAATTCCACTCTCCCTAGCAATCTAGAGCCGAGGCAAAGCAAAAATCCTGGAGAGGTATTAGGCGCTAATGGACACAGTGTTTATATTCAGTGTGGTGAAGGCGTCATTGAGATTTTAGAAATGCAGAAGTCTGGTGGTAAAAAAATTGCTGCAAGTATTTGCTTACAGCCCCATTTATCGTCAGATAAATTAACGCAGTTCGAGAAAGATTCAGTTGACTGAGCAAAAAACAATACGCAGTCTCCCTCTTTCCGAGGCAATCACCATCTCAGCACAGGCTATTGGAGAGGTGATGTTGGGCAGATCCCTTACAGAGGTGCTTGATCAGCTGGATGCCCATGAGCGTCCGATTGTGCAAAGCCTCACATTTGATGCTTTGCGTAAGTGGGTGAGATCTCACGAATTAATCAAACAATTTATTCCGAAGGCGCCGCCTCCCGAGGTAGAGTATTTATTAAGTGTTGCCATTGCCTTGTTTTTACAAAATGGATCCGATGGCAAGGGCTATGCTTCGCACACGATTGTTGATCAGGCTGTTAAGGCTTGTGGCGAGTATGAGCAAACGATTTATGCAAAAGGCTTGGTCAATGCAGTGCTTCGCAAAGTCAGCCTATTGATTCAGGCCGAAGCGGAGAAGCCCTATCCGCCTGATCCTATTCCGATGTATTTCCCACCCTGGTGGCGGGCAAGTCTAAAGCGTAATTATTCAAAGGTATGGCAGGCTATGCTGATTCAGCAAGCAAGACGTGCGCCATTGATTTTGCGTGTCAACATACGCCAACATACCCGTCATGAGTACCAACAGCTATTACAAGAGGCTGGAATTGCCTCTGAGCCAATCGATAGTGTTGCTGGTGTTGAGTTAGGCTCAGCATTGTTACTGCGCGAACCAGTGCCCGTTTCTGATTTACCTGGTTTTTATACCGGGGCTGTTTCAGTTCAAGATGCTGGCGCACAAATTGCAGCAGTATTACTGAGCCCTCAGCCAGGTGAGCGGATTTTGGATGCCTGTGCAGCACCGGGCGGCAAAACCGCCCATATCTTGGAGTTAGCGGCATGTGAGATGACGGCGTTAGAGCTTGATGGAGCGCGCCTTGGAAAAATTGGTGGAAATCTAGATCGTTTGCGCCTGCAATCAGATGTCGTAAAGGTGGTCAGGGGGGATGCCTCAAAGACTGCTTGGTGGGATGGCAAGCTATTTGACAAAATATTGCTCGATGCGCCTTGCTCGGCCTCGGGGATCGTTGCACGGCATCCCGACATTCCTTTCTTAAGGCGCGAAGCTGATATTGGAGCCCTACAACAACGGCAGCGAGCCATATTGTTGCAGGCTTGGAACATGCTCAAACCAGGCGGTCTACTTTTATACGTCACTTGCTCAGTATTTCCTGAGGAGGGTGAAATGCAGGCTGATTGGTTTGCTGCACAGCAGTCTGATGCGGTACGATTAAGCGCCCCAGGACAAATTTTGCCGTCCGAGGCCAATGACGGTTTTTACTATGCCTTGTTTAAGAAAAATGGGCCATGAGCCAACGCATTAAACAATTCGCTTTTTGTATTTTTTTGGCGCTGACAGTTTTTTCAGTAAATGCCAATGCAGAAGGAATCAAAATTAAATCCGTTGAATTGGAGCGGGTGGATAACGACTGGCTTCTCAATGCCACATTCCAAATAGATCTAGCGCCTGGATTAGAAGACGCTTTGAAAAAAGGGATCGTCTTATATTTTCAGACGGAGTTTGATTTAACCCGTTCCCGCTGGTATTGGTTTGATGAAAAACCAGCTATTGCACAACGTCAGACGCGCCTCTCTTATCAGCCCTTGACGCAGCAATATCGAATCGCTTCCGAAGGCTTTACCTTTTCCGCCAATACTATTGCTGAAGCTTTGCAAGCAATTGGCACCATTGGTGGTTGGAGAGTGATTGATAACAACCAAATAGATCCCGGTAAGTCATACACCGCTGCATTACGGATGACGCTGGATCTGAGTAAGTTACCAAAACCATTTCAGGTCAATGCTTTGAACAATCGTGATTGGAATGTTTCTAGCGATTGGCTCCGGTTTCCCTTTTCACACAATGGCCCGAATCTGATTAAGCGATGAAGATGGCTTTTGACTTTCTTGGTTCGAATGCTTTTGAGAAAGATGCATGGAAGCGGCGCGCCTTGCCAATCGCAATGGCAGCAATTGGGGTTTTTGCACTTTCTTTATTAGTGCTACTTTCAATTGCCTCATCGAACACAGAATTTTTTGATAAGTACTTTATCTGGCTATATGCCGCTAATGTGGTGATTGGTATTTGTCTCATACTAGTCATCATGACCCTGGTCATCACCATCGCGATTCGTTGGCGCAAGGGGCGCTTTGGAACTCGACTGATTGCAAAGCTGGCAATGATTTTTGCTTTGGTGGGCGTAGTTCCGGGATTGATTTTGTATGGCGTATCTTTGCAATTCGTTTCTCGAAGCATTGAAACTTGGTTTGACGTGAAGGTCGAGTCGGCGCTCAATTCTGGTTTGGAGTTGGGGCGCGTTACCCTGCAGGTTGCTCAAGAAGAAATTTTGGCCGAGGGTAATTTCATTGCTGAGCAGGTCACCCAAGTTCCTCCGGGCACCAGCTCTGAGCAGGTTGGCGCCATGATCATGAAAATTCGTAATCAGTTCGGCATTCAAGAGGTTAGCCTCTTCAACATGCGCCGTGACTTAATTTTGTCTAGCGAGCCCAGGGCGAAAAAATATTTTCCTGCGCCAAGCAATGAAGTGGTTGCAGATGCCTTTAAAAAGAAGGGCCTCACCTTTGTTGATCAAATCGAAGTTGATGGCGGGCAGCATGCGTACCGTATTAGAGCCATTGTGCCGATCGTGCGAAAGAAAGCCTTATCCAATAAAGCAGACTCGAATAAGTATGCGGAAGATAGATACTTTTTACAGTTAGTGCGTTTGATACCGACGCCATTAGCTAAAAATATTTATGCTGTTGAGTCTGCCTATAGCGAATATCAAGAGAAATCATTGGGACGCACTGGTTTGCGTAAGATGTTCGTCGGCACCCTCACGCTAACGCTGTTCTTTGCATTATTTGTCGCAGTCACTTTGGCCTTGATATTAGGGCGCCAGTTAGCCAGACCCTTATTGATGTTGCTCGAGGGAACTCAGGCGGTTGCGCAAGGCGACCTATCTCCTAAGCCAGAGCTAGATACTGGTGATGAACTAGGAATGTTGACGCGTCAATTTAACGTCATGACCCGTCAACTTGCCGACACGCGTTCTTCGTTGCAAGAGTCCAAGACATTCTTGGAGACGGTTTTAGGAAACCTTACTGCGGGTGTTTGTATCTTTGATAAAAACTTCAATGTGGTTTCTAGCAATGCTGGCGCTGACAGAATTTTTGGCCAAGATCTGACCCAATTGGATGGGCGGCCCTTGGGGGATAGTCCCGCATTAGTTGAGTTCGAGCAGGCGATTAAAGAAGGTTTTGCAACAATGAAGCTCGCAGTTGGCATAGAAGATCAGCAAGCTACAACTGATAAGCAAAAATCAGCGGCCGTTTGGCAAAAACAAATTCAACTCCACAGCACTAACGAGTTTGAGAATGAGCCCGGCGTTACTTTATTTATCAGGGGCACCGAGTTGACCTCAGATCTGCGTATGGTGGTGTTTGACGACATTACTGATGTGGTGAGTGCACAGCGCTCAATCGCCTGGAGTGAGGTGGCAAGACGTTTGGCCCACGAGATTAAGAACCCATTAACACCTATTCAGCTCTCGGCTGAGAGGTTGCAGCATAAGTTGGCGGGTAAATTAAGCCCAGAGCAAGAAGAGATGATCAATCGCAGCACCGCAACCATTATTGGACAGGTGCAGGCAATGAAGGAAATGGTCAATGACTTTAGGGATTTTGCTAAAACCCCGAGTCCTCAGCTAAAGCCGGTATCGATTAATACTTTGATCCAAGAAATTCTGGGGCTTTACGAGGGTAGTCCGATAAAAACCCAGCTGGACCCCCATTGCCAAAATATTATGGGTGACCCAACGCAACTGCGACAAGTTATTCATAATCTTTTGCAAAATGCTCAGGATGCTACTCTTGAGGGGGGGCGTCAAAACGAGCCAGTGGAAGTAAAGACTGAGTTGGTGCCTTATGGCGAGTTAAACGGTGTAAAGCAAAATGCGGTACGTTTAACAATAAGTGATTGCGGTTCTGGGTTTCCAGCTAAGATATTGGCAAGAGCGTTCGAGCCGTACGTTACAACGAAGAGTAAGGGCACAGGCTTAGGCCTAGCAGTTGTCAAAAAAATAGTCGATGATCACGGAGCCAAAATTGAAATCCGTAATCGGATGCAGGAAGATGTAGTGATTGGCGCACAAGTATCAATTTTGTTTATGAATCTGGCAAACGAGGCAGCTTAAGTATGGCAAGCATTTTGGTGGTCGATGATGAGATGGGAATTCGTGAACTTCTCAATGAGATTTTGACGGATGAAGGCCATACTGTTTATGCGGCAGAGAGCGCGGCTCAGGCCCGCACGATTCGCGAGCAGATGAGGCCAGATTTAGTGTTGCTTGATATTTGGATGCCGGATGTTGATGGGATTACCTTGCTAAAAGAGTGGTCTAAATCAGGTCAGCTGACAATGCCAGTCGTGATGATGTCTGGCCATGCCACTATTGATACCGCTGTAGAGGCAACACGCATTGGTGCTCTGAACTTTTTAGAGAAGCCAATCGCATTGCAAAAGCTGCTCAAGACAGTAAATAAGGCCTTGGAAAGCTCGCCTAAATTTGTTGAGCCTGCAGAAGAAAAAATTTCACAGCCGGTAGCGGCATCTAATCCTAGTCCCAAGCTTAACTCGAGTGAGTCAGCGCCCGTATTGCAGGAAGGTGAATACATTAGCGGTATTGCCAAAACCTATTTTGATTTGCCGCTAAGAGAGGCGCGCGATCTATTTGAAAAAGCGTATTTTGAGCATCAAATGATCATTATGGGCGGCAGCATGACTAAGATTTCAGAGTACACCGGGCTTGAGCGTACTCATCTCTACCGCAAATTAAAGGCTCTGGGCATTGATACTTCGCGCAACAAGGGCGAGCAATCAATTTGAATTAAATACTTTGCCGCAAGAATTCAGTGATGAATTTTTTGCATTAGGGCTAGTGGTGTTGTTAATGAATTAAGCTTCATTAACGCACAACAAATATGGCGCCCGCTCCTCTGTTGTAGCACTTTCGGAATTATTCGTATGGAAATTAAGGTCAACTTTCTCGATAAGCTACGACTCGAAGCCAAGTTCGACGACTTCACAGTCATTGCCGATCAGCCTATTCGCTACAAAGGCGATGGCTCTGCCCCAGGGCCTTTCGATTATTTTCTAGCTTCATCAGCTTTATGTGCAGCGTATTTTGTCAAACTCTATTGCGATACACGCAACATTCCCACTGAGCATATTCGTTTATCCCAAAACAATATTGTTGACCCAGGAAATCGCTACCAACAAATTTTTAAAATTCAGGTCGAATTACCTGAAGATATCTCTGCCAATGATCGCCAAGGAATCTTGCGCTCCATTGAACGCTGTACTGTTAAGAAGGTAGTGCAGGCTGGCCCCGAGTTTCTCATTGAGGAAGTGAAGAATCTAGATGCCGACGCACAAACTCTGCTGAGCTTAAAGCCGGCTGTTGATGCCAGCACCTTTATTGTGGGTAAAGATTTGCCCTTAGAGCAAACCATCGCCAATATGTCTAGCGTCTTAGCAAGTCTAGGAATCAAGATTGAAATCGCTTCGTGGCGCAATCTCATTCCCAACGTCTGGTCTTTACATATTCGCGATGCACATTCGCCCATGTGTTTTACCAACGGCAAGGGAGCCACTAAAGAAAGTGCATTGGCCTCCGCTTTAGGCGAATATATTGAGCGTTTGAGTAATAACCATTTTTATGCGGGCGCGTTTTGGGGCGAAGATATTGCTAACGCAGAATTTGTGCATTACCCAAATGAGCGTTGGTTTAAGTCGGGCAAAAAAGATGAGCTGCCAACGGAAATATTGGATGAATATTGCTTAAGTATTTTTAATCCCGATGGCGAATTACGTAGCTCACATTTGATTGACACCAATTCGGGTAATGTGCAGCGCGGTATCTGTTGCTTGCCGTACGTGCGTCAGTCTGATGGTGAAACGGTTTACTTTCCAACGAACTTAATTGAAAACCTTTATGTCAGCAATGGCATGAGCGCAGGAAATACTTTGGCCGAGGCCCAGGTGCAATGTCTTTCAGAGATTTTTGAGCGAGCAGTAAAGCGTGAAATATTGGAAGGTGAAATTGCCCTGCCAGATGTTCCACAGGAAGTGCTGGCTAAGTATCCTGGCATCCTCGCAGGCATTCAGGGCCTGGAGGAACAAGGCTTCCCAGTCTTGGTAAAAGATGCGTCATTAGGCGGAAAGTATCCAGTGATGTGCGTGACCCTGATGAACCCTCGAACTGGTGGTGTTTTTGCCTCCTTTGGCGCCCATCCCAGCTTAGAGGTGGCATTAGAGCGGAGTTTGACTGAGCTATTGCAGGGGCGCAGCCTAGAGGGCTTGAATGATCTGCCGCCGCCAACTTTCTCAAGCGAGGCCGTGACTGAGCCCAATAACTTTGTCGAGCACTTTATCGACTCCAGCGGAATTGTGTCGTGGCGCTTCTTTAGCGCAAAGTCAGATTACAAGTTTGTTGAGTGGGACTTTTCTGGACAGGGTGAAAATTCCAATACAGACGAGGCGGCCACACTGTTTGGCATTCTGAGCGATATGGGTAAAGAAGCTTATACGGCAGTGTATGACCAGCTGGGCGCAATCGCATGCCGAATCTTAGTGCCAGGCTATTCAGAGGTATACCCCATCGAGGATTTAGTTTGGGATAACACCAACAAAGCCCTGTTATTCCGCAATGATATTTTGAATCTACATCAACTAGATAACGCTAGCTTAAGTAAGTTACTAGAGAGATTGGAGAACAATGAACTTGATGAGTATGGTGATGTTGCGACATTGATTGGGATTGAATTTGATGAAAATACTCCCTGGGGCCAGCTCACAGTTCTCGAGTTGAAGTTATTAATTCATCTTGTGTTGCAGCGCTTTGACGAGGCGCAAGAATTGGTGGGCGCCTTCTTGCAATATAACGACAACACTGTTGATCGTAAGTTGTTTTATCAAGCCTTAAGTGCAGTACTTGAGATTAAGCTCGATGAAAATCTCAAGCTTGAAGACTACGTAGTAAATCTGCGTCGTATGTTTGGAGATGAGCGAATGAATGCTGTTCTGTGCTCCGTTGATGGCAGCTTACGTTTCTATGGGCTGACTCCAACCAGCATCAAGTTAGAGGGCCTTGAAAGACACCATCGCTTAATGGATAGCTATAAAAAATTACATCTCGCCCGCGGTTTAAAAACGGTAACCAAGACCTAGCAGTAGGTTGGAAGAGTTTGCCGTTACGGTTGAGGTCAATGTAGCGGGTACACGAATTCCCACAGGCGTTTCTAGATTGCCGCTCAGTGATCGACTCAGGCTTCCGTAGTTGACGTAGTTGTATTCAGCAAACCCATACAAGCCAGAGCCCATCATTTGTTTATAGCCAAAGCCATAGCTTGTGCCGCCCATATAGAAATCCGTATCGACTCCATTGGCGCTGGCCCCTGTGTATCCAATCTTTCCATACAGCAGCTTGTTCTGATCTAGCGCTATGCCAGGTGCAATAAATAGGTTTAATGTGTTCTTGATGTAAACAGAAGCGCTATTTTGGTATGAACCAATACTGCCGCTATAGCTTGCAGAGGCTGTTGCACTTGGCGTTGAAAATGGTGAAAAATCAAAACCCAATCCAAGTAACAATGGGGATGCAATTGAAAAGTTATAGCCACCAGAAAAAACCCCTGTATATCCGCTAGAGTTACTTACTGATACATTTGGAGAAAGTGTTTGTCCCAGCGCGCTTAGGCTGGTATTAGAAAATGAGGGGTTTGTAGTTTGATACCCAACACCCACTTGACCGTAAGGCCCTATAAAGTTTGATTTTTGGGCTAGTGCAGTTGAGGACAGTAAAGATGCTGTAAGTAGGCCAACATAAATCTTGGGATGCATATTTTCTCCTTTTGATATTGTGCTGAGATGAGCTGCTAAATGATGAACATAAGGATACTGTAAAGATAGCAATGAAGTCTCGAAGAAAATAATGGCTAATTTAAAAGAAGTGGTGATTATTGGTGACGGTTTTGCTGCGGCAGTCATGGCAGTCCATTTGTTGCGTTCTGGAGCTGCGTCATCATCCATAGTGGTCATTGGCCCGGGCGAATTGGGCAAGGGCAATGCCTATAACTGTATCAGTCCATTTTTTCGGCTGAATGTTCGCGAAGATTTGCCCATTATTTTCTCTGAAGATCCCCTCCATTTTGCGAGGTGGGCCAAGAAAAACATCCACGACCCACAAGCTAAAACGGAAGCGGGTGAATTCTATAGACGTCAGGATTTCGGGCGTTATGTTTCTGGATTGATTTGGAATGAGGTCGGCGGAAGTTCGCTGGAGCAAATTAAGGCAAGAGTAATTGGCTTGAGCGGCAGTGACCATGACTGGAGGCTTGAGCTTGATAACCACAATGTAATCAATGCAAAGCGAGTCATTATTGCTACTGGTAACCCGCCACCCACTTGGCCATGTGCAGTCATGAATTCTCAGCTTGTTCAATCTCCATTGCGTCTCATCGAGAATCCATGGACAGGCCATGCCTTAGAGGAAATTCAATCCGAAGAAAAAATTATCTTGATTGGTGGTGGACTAACAGCCCTAGATGCCATTAGTGCTCTCGAACACCGCAACCATCGGGGAAGGATTTATATCGTTGCTCCGCGAGCAATCTTTCCACCCGCCCAGGCTAAATGGGAGCGACAGAAGCAACCCGATTGGCCGCATAAAATGAGCCCTGCTAGCCTGACTCGTTTTATGCGGAATTATTTACCTTTGGCAGCAACAGCTAGCACCGAATGGCAGAGCGCTTGGGAGGAGTTGAGGCCCAATTTAAATGCGATCTGGCAACAATTTTCTACACCGCAAAAGCGGTCTTTATTTAAGCGATTGGGTTGGCTCTGGAACTTATATCGCTTTAGGGCCTCACCACAAACCATTGCAGCATATGAGCAACTAAAGCAAAAGAATCAGATCGAATTTGTATTGGGCCGAGCTAAAG
>JBJOJF010000053.1:0-3962 GCA_046046735.1 Pseudomonadota bacterium | reverse complement strand
CAGTTAGTCTCACAGTTGGCCTGCCATCAGTTCCGCGCTCTAGGATGGCGCGTTGAAATTCTGTACGACCAGGCTTTTTCCGAATAGGCGCCTGAGCAATCGCCTGAA
Organism: Pseudomonadota bacterium; assembly: GCA_046046735.1. GTDB lineage: Bacteria > Pseudomonadota > Gammaproteobacteria > Burkholderiales > Burkholderiaceae > Polynucleobacter. The sequence continues at coordinate 3,854 of JBJOJF010000053.1, read as the reverse complement.
TCAATGGCGGCTCTGTTTGGCTTGCACCATTAAGATGCAATAGGGCAGAACGCACAAACTGATAAAAGGTCACCATGACTGCTACCGGGTTACCAGGCAATCCAAAAAAGAGGGTTTTACGGCTAGACCCCTGAACAGGCTTAAGCATTCCAAAGGCCATAGGGCGACCTGGACGCATGGCGATTTTCCAAAATCCAACATCACCTAGCTCTTGCATGATTTGCTTCGTATAGTCTGCTTCACCAACTGAGACTCCGCCAGAAGAAATCAGAACATCCGCTTTAGAGGCGGCATCTACAAAGGCGGCTTTAAGTGAGGCGGGATCATCCTGCACAATCCCACAATCGATGATTTCAAGATTTAAGCGATTCAGTAAACCAGTCAGGCTATAGCGATTGCTATCGTAAATACTGCCAACATTCAGGGGTTCACCAAGGGGGCATAGTTCATCGCCAGAAGAAAGGATCGCTACCTTGAGTTTGCGATGGACCTTCAAAGTGGCAATCCCTAAGGACGCTGCCAGACCTAAATCGGATGGGCGCAATAAACGACCGGCTGCAATAGCAGCTTTACCACTTTGTAAATCTTCACCACGTAATCGACGATTCTCTCCGCGCTTCACTTGATTTTGTTTAAAGCTTACGGCTAACTCGTTTACAGATTCTGTAAATTCTTGCGGGATGACGGTATCGCAGTCAGTTGGCATGAGCGCGCCTGTCATGATCTTGAGGCACTCCCCATGCCCTACCTTGCCCTCGTAAGGCTTGCCAGCAAAGGCTGTACCAAGGACTTTCAAAGTAATTTCTTGATCACCGCTACCAAGGCAGCTGCCATTAAATGCAAAGCCGTCCATTGCAGAGTTATCTGCAGCAGGTACATCTATCGGCGAGAGTAGATCCTCTGCCAAAATCCGGTTGATTGCCTGGTCTAGTGAGACGGTCTCAACATCACCAACAGTATTTCTAGTGCGTGATTCTGTAAGTAAGTCATTGACCAAGCCAGCGATGGCTTTTCTTGCTTCATCCACATGCAATGAAGCAGTTAATAAGATCGGGCTATTGGGAGAATGATTGATTGGGCTGCTCATTGAGAGATCTTTTCTAAAGATGCTAGTTCTTCAGGTGTGTTCACGTTAGCAAAGGCTGTTGCATTTTCAAATACACAGGTAGCACTTTTCAATTCTTTGAACCAACGATCAATTTTAAGATCGCCTTTAGTTAAGAAGTTGTCCAGTGAATTGTGGAGATTGCTACGCATGAGGCAGAAAACGGGTTGAGCCCATTGCTTGCCATTCTCTATAGAGGATGCATAAACTAAATCCAGATTATTTTTCTCCAGCTCTTCTGCCATTTTTTCGGCTAGATCGCTGGGTAGTAGTGGCGAGTCACAAGGGCTTGTTAGTAAATAAGGAGTCTTGCAATTCTGAAGTGCAATAGAAAATCCTGCCAGTGGACCTGAGAAGTCAGGAGTTGCATCCATCAACACTGGATACCCATAGTGAGCGTACTTCGTAATATTGCGATTCGCATTAATGATGATGGTGCCCACCTGGGGCTTTAAGCGGCTAATTGCGGATTCTATTAAAGGCTTGCCGTGGAAGGGAATGAGACCCTTATCAATGCCACCCATTCTTTGAGCGCGGCCGCCAGCCAAAATGAGTCCAGTAATTTTTTCTCGAGAAATCATCAGCCGCCGATGTAGGACATCTCTACTTTTTTAGAGTCGCTCGGTTTTGCCGTGTTGGATCCTCGAATCTCGGAGTAGTGATCTGTTCGTCCTGCCCATGTGCCCATAACGGCATTAGCAATCTCTAGATCAGATTTCCCAGAACGCAACATGGTTTTGAAATCAAAACCTTCGTTGGCGAACAAACAAAGATAAAGCTGACCATCCGTTGAAATACGAGCTCTTGTGCACTCATGGCAAAAGGTTTGAGTAACACTGGAAATAAAGCCAATTTCACCAGAACCATCTAGGTAGCGCCAGCGTTGAGCTACCTCACCAAGATAATTTGCTTCAATCGGCTCGATTGGAAACACTGCATGAATGCGATCCGCCACTTCTTGGGAGGGTAATACTTGTGACATATCCCAACCATTTGAGCTACCAACATCCATAAACTCAATAAAGCGCAAAGTAATGCCGGTGCCTTTGAAGTGTTTGGCCATCGCAACAATCTCTTGATCGTTAGTACCTTTTTTGACGACCATGTTCACTTTAATATTCGTAAATCCAACTTCTTGGGCTGCAGCAATACCATCCAGCACATCAGTCACCGGAAAGTCGACATCATTCATTCGTTTGAAGATGTCGTCATTCAAACCATCGAGACTAATGGTCAGACGTTGTAAGCCAGCTGCTTTTAGTGCTGCAGCTTTTCTACGTAAGATGCTGCCATTGGTAGTGAGAGTTAAATCAAGTGCTTGGTTGGTGGTGGTACGAATCTTTGCCAACATCTCAATCAATACTTCAAGATTTTTTCGCAATAAAGGTTCGCCACCAGTAAGACGAATTTTTTCTACTCCAAGCGAAGCGAAGATGGTCGTTAATCGGGTGATCTCTTCAAAGCTCAATAACTCTTGATGGGAGAGGTAAGGGTAGCTGGAGTCAAAGACTTCTTTCGGCATGCAGTATGTACAGCGAAAGTTGCACCGATCCGTTACGGATATACGTAAGTCGCGTAGAGGGCGCCCTCGGGTATCTACTGTCAAGCTGTTGGCGGCAACAAGCTGTCCAGGAATGGACGGCGTAAGGCCTTTGCCTCCATCTAAACGAATGGGGATTACTTTTTCAACCATGGTTAATTATGGCTGTGAAACGGTGATTCTGCCAAACTGCCAAATATCCTTGTGGGATAAATGACAGTCTGGAGAAATCGATTTAAACCGTTTTTTCTTGGCCGCCAGTTTCAACGAGAACCATCGGGCCATCTGGCAGACTTACGGGCGCCTTAGGTGCTCTACCTAAATGCAGAATTTCTGGTTCAGCTTGAATCTGTGATTGTGCTTGAGCATGCTTGCTGGAGTCCGTTGCTACCCAGACCATACCCGCCGATTGAACAACGCTATGTAAAGGCGTTTCTTCTAAGGCTTGGAAGGCTACCTTTGGTAGCTCTGGCATTGGCTTGGCAATGACTTCAATGCTAGTAACTGCTGCCACCACGGTGCTGGCTACTTGAGCAACCGGGGCCGCTGTATTGCTTGCACGGTTATCTTGACGTGGTGCACGCTGCTCTCTAGGAGCGCGAGGAGTGCGTTCTTTTGGAGCGCTTGCAACAGGTGCTGCATTAAAGCTTTGCGCAATGTTTTGAATTGGCATTGATGCTGAAGCACCAGCCATTCCAGCTGGAGGGCCTGAGAATGAAGTGGCTACTGCAACAACAGAAGCAATTGCTGCATCACCATTGTTCTCTGTACGCTCACGTTGACCGCGACCACGACCGCGACGATTGCGACCACGACCACGACGCTCTTCACCATCCGCGCTTGGGGCAGTTTCAACTCCAGGCGCAGCTTCAGTTGCAGGACTTACTGCAGCTTGATTTTCTGGTTTTGGATTATTTTGATTGCGGTTGGCGTTATTACCGTTACGGTTACGGCCAACTTGACGACCTCTGCCACCATTCGCTTCACGTGGAGCTGCACCTTCAGCAGTTGCTGTAGCACCTTCAGTGGAGCGCTCACCACGATCATTGCGATCACCGCGACGACCGCGATTACGATTGCGATCACCATTACGATTATTTTGATTGCGACCGCGAGGTGCGCTAGGAGCTGGTTTTACTTCTGGCGCTGGTGAAGAGGAGAACAGGCTCTTAATGAATCCAAAGAATCCACCGCTGCTTTCTGTTTTCG
>JBJOJF010000052.1:0-7513 GCA_046046735.1 Pseudomonadota bacterium | reverse complement strand
GCGAATTGGATCACTTGCCTGAGCAAGCGTTCTACATGGTGGGTTCAATTGATGAAGCCATCGAGAAAGCCAAGAAGCTTTAATCTAGGGAAATTATGTCAACCATACGCGTCGATGTAGTGAGTGCTGAGCAGTCTATTTTCAGCGGGGAAGCCAAGTTTGTTGCGCTTCCTGGCGAAAGTGGAGAGCTCGGTATTTTGCGCGGCCACACACCTTTGATTACACGGATTCGTCCAGGCTCAGTTCGTATTGAAAAAGCTGATGGCGATGAAGAGTTTGTATTTGTAGCGGGTGGCTATTTAGAAGTGCAGCCCGATCATGTAACCGTCTTGGCAGATACCGCTATTCGTGGACATGATTTGGATGAAGCTAAGGCAAATGAAGCCAAGAAGCGTGCTGAAGAAGCAATGCAGAATCGCGGTACTGACTTTGATTTAGCCTTGGCTCAGTCAGAGTTTGCAATGGCAGCAGCGCAGTTAGCAGCTATTGCACGTTTCCGTCGTAAAAAGTAAAAGCCGGCCATCTCCTTGTTGTTAAATGACCGGTTTTTAAAAGCCTGCTTGGGCGAAGCGGTTGATCAAACACCGCTTTGGCTCATGCGCCAAGCAGGTCGCTATCTACCCGAGTACAACGCTACTCGTGCAAGAGCTGGAAGCTTTCTTGGCCTTGCAAAAAATCCTGCATATGCAACAGAAGTAACGCTCCAGCCGCTGGATCGCTACCCATTAGATGCAGCAATTCTGTTCTCTGATATTTTGACCATTCCAGATGCAATGGGATTGGGTTTGAAATTTACTGCTGGTGAAGGCCCCAGTTTTGACCACCCCCTTCGCACAGAAGAGGCAGTTAAGAAATTACGTGTTGCAGATATGGATCAGCTCAAATATGTATTTGATGCGGTTTCTGAAATTCGTAAAGCCTTGGTACAAGATGGAAAACAACGCGTACCGTTGATTGGTTTCTCCGGAAGCCCCTGGACTCTAGCGTGTTACATGATTGATGGCTCTGGCTCTGATGATTTCCGTCATGCCAAGACGATGATGTTTAGTCGACCAGATTTACTCGAGCATATTCTTGAAATTAATGTGCAGTCGGTTGCTGCATATTTAATTGAGCAGGTAAAGGCTGGTGCACAAGCGCTAATGATTTTTGATACTTGGGGAGGCTTGCTTCCTGACGGTTGGTATCAGCGCATGTCTTTAGCAGCTATGCAAAAAGTGATTGCACTATTGCCGCGTGAACATGAGGGACGAAAAATTCCCGTGATTATGTTTACTAAGGGTGGCGGCATTTGGTTAAACGATATGGCCCAGGCTGGCGCAGATGTTATTGCCTTAGATTGGACGATGCCATTAAGTCGAGCACGTAAACAGTTACTTGAAATCAATAAGCCGCTCGCTTTACAGGGTAATTTAGATCCCCTCATTCTATTTTCTGGGGCTGAGCAGGTTGCAGCTTCAGCAAACGCTCTTCTTGAGGATCTAGCCAAGGCGCCGGCTCTGAGGCCAGGACTTCATCCACTAGATGGCCACATCTTTAATTTAGGTCATGGCATTAATCAGTTCACACCCCCTGAAAGTGTTAGCGCCCTCTCCGAGGCCGTAATATCCAAGTCAAAAGCCCTGCGTAGCAAGCAATAAAACCAAGTAATTACTAACTTTAGTCCAGTGCTTTGGGAAAAGTTATGCACAGATATGGGCATAATCACAAATACAGTGAGATTGGTGATAAATATCAACTTTCACCTTTAGTAACGCCTATAAGTAATTGATTTTAATAGAAAATACTGAAATTCCTCAAAATGGAGGAAATCTAGCTTTCCTATAGAATGGGTTTAACAGCTAGAAGTTTTGAATGATATCCACAGACTTATCCACAAGCTAAAGAAGAAAAAATAGTCAATGATGGTTAAACCCATTGTGGTTCAAGTAGTTCTTGATAAGCCCTTGGCGCAGGGCTTTGACTATCTATGGGATGCTGAAAAATTGGGCAAGTTGCCCGAGATCGGCAACATTGTTGAAGTATCTTTTGGCCGCTCAAAAGACATCGGTGTGGTGATAAAAGTAAGCGATCACTCCGACTTCGAAATAGAAAAACTCAAAACAGTTGAGCGGATTGCCCCGCTACCTCCCCTGGATAAAGCATTGCTAAGCTTGATGAATTTCGCCAGCCAATACTACATTCATGCACTTGGTGAAACGATTCTGCCAACAATACCGCTGATGTGGAAAAAGGCAGAGGATTGGGAAAAAATACCGCAAAAATTGATGGCTGCTGAAACAAAACAAACCAAAGGACCAAAAATTGTTTCCGAAGGTTTGATTACTGAGGCGCAATTAAATCCAGATCAGAAAAATGCTCTTCAAGCCTTAGTGCCCGGAAACAAAGATACCAATGGCTTTCGTGCAATTTTGTTGCAGGGACAAACCGGTAGTGGCAAGACGGCAGTATTTTTAAATTGGCTTGCAAGCATTCTTGAGGATGAAAATGCACAAGTGCTTATTTTGGTCCCTGAAATTAATTTAACGCCGCAATTAGAGCGAAGAGTGCACGCGTATTTTCCTGAAAAGAAGATGGCGGTACTACACAGTGGAGTGAGTGAAAAGAAACGAGGCCTTGCTTGGTATCAAGCGATGACTGGTAAAGCAAAAATTATTTTGGGTACGCGATTGGCCGCTTTAACACCAATGCCAAATCTACGAGCAATCGTGGTGGATGAAGAGCACGATACCTCATATAAGCAGCAAGAAGGAACACGCTACTCAGCAAGAGATTTGGCCATATGGCGAGCACATGATCAACAGATCCCGATACTACTGTCTTCAGCAACACCATCGCTAGAGACGTGGATGGCAGCACAGGCTGGGCGTTATGAATATATTCGCCTTGATCAACGCGCTCAAGGAGCGACTCTTCCAAGCGTGCATCTAATCAATACGCGCGATCCTCAAAGTCAATTTAGCCCAGGAGATATTGGGGCGCCAAAACAAAAGAGTTTGATTAGCAAAACACTTGCGCATGCAATATCAAAAACGTTGGATCAAAAAAAACAAAGCCTCATTTTGATTAATCGTCGAGGTTATGCGCCAGTTCTCAATTGCAGTGCTTGCAATTGGCTGTCGAAATGTTCTCAGTGCTCAGCATATACAGTGATGCACAAGGCCGGAGCTCTTGGTAAAAGAGCTGTCTTGAGTTGTCATCATTGTGGATTGGTAAAGTCCATTCCGCAATTCTGCCCAGACTGCGGTAACGCAGATTTGAAGTCGCTTGGTCATGGCACACAAAAGCTGGAAGATTCTATCGAGGAAATCTGGCCACAAGCCAGAGTATTGCGAGTAGATACGGATTCAAGCAGAAAGAGTAAGGGAGCAGAAGTACTCTTCCAGGAAATTCATGAGGGCAACGTGGATATCGTAGTTGGTACGCAAATGATTGCTAAGGGACATGACTATCAGAATATTGGGCTGGTTGCAGTGCTTGATGCAGATAGTCGTTTGTACTCAGCAGACTTTAGGGCTGCCGAAAGATTATTTGCACAGTTGGTGCAGGTTGCTGGTCGTGCAGGGAGATCTGGAACAGATGGAGAAAAAGGTGGCGAGATCTATATTGAAACTCAATATCCAGAATCTCCAGTCTTTCAGTTTTTATTAAGACATGATGTTGATGGATTCTTGAGATTTACCGCGAATGAGCGAGAAGAGGCAAGCTTGCCCCCTTGCTCTTATCAGGCATTAATTCATGCTGAGGCAAAAAGTCTAGATAAGGCTATTCAATTTCTAAATGAGCTTAAATTCAAACTCAAAGCCAGGAGTTTGATAACTAAAGAGTTAAGGGTCTATGATCCGGTACCAAAGCCGGTGATGCGAGTGGCTGGCTCAGAGCGCGCCCAGTTGGTCATTGAATCTGTAAACCGCAAGGCCCTTCAAGAAACTTTGGAAATAATTGATCAGGAATTGCGCCAAGAATCCCAAGGCCGAATTACTAAAGCATCGCGCGTTCGTTGGTTGATAGAGCGCGATCCAATAGCTATTTAAGCGCCAGGACCCGAGCTGTATGCATCTAAGGTCAGCAGCTTGGCAAGATCACCATCGAGCGATGCTTGAGTAGATGGTTTGATTTTAAAAAGCCAGATTCCGTAAGGCTTTTCATTAACCAACTCAGGGGCCGCATCTACTTCTTCATTCAGCTCAACCACTTCCCCACTTATAGGCGCATGGATATCGCTAGCTGCTTTAACTGATTCGATAACAGCAATTGCTTCGCCCTGCTTCACTTGTTGGCCTACTTTCGGAGCCTGAAAAAACATGACATCGCCCAATGCTTCTTGCGCATGGTTGCTGATGCCAACCCAAATCAGGCCATCATCTTCTTGACTTGCCCACTCATGAGTTTCTGCAAATTTAAATGTATCTTGAGTTTTCATTTTGTATCCTGTGTGGGATATTCTAGCGTCTTTGCCATAAACTAGTAGTTCATCAACCTAAAATTTATTTATGCCAATCAAGCTCGGAATTGTTCCTGTTACTCCCTTTGAGCAAAACTGCTCAATATTGGTTTGCCAAGAAACCGGCGATGCAGCTATTGTGGATCCTGGTGGCGATATCGATAAGATTCTTGATGGCGTTGCGCAGATGGGTGGAACAGTTAAAAAGATCTTATTAACGCACGGCCATCTTGATCATTGCGCAGCAGCTAAAGATTTATCTGATCAACTCAGTGTCCCGATTGAGGGGCCGCAAATTGATGAGCAATTTTGGTTGGACCAATTACCAGAGCAAACAGTACGTTTTGGTTTTGGGCATGCGAAAGCATTTGTGCCAACACGTTGGTTAGAAGATGGTGACCATGTTCAAGTTGGCAATGTTGATCTGGAGGTTTTACATTGCCCCGGACATACGCCTGGGCATGTCGTATTTTTTGACAAAGAGGACCGCTTAGCTTTAGTTGGCGATGTTTTATTTGCCGGCTCAATTGGCAGAACAGATTTTCCGCGCGGCAATCACGCTGATTTAATTCATGCGATTAAGACAAAGTTGTGGCCACTTGGTGATGATGTGCAGTTTGTGCCAGGCCATGGTCCGATGTCGACCTTCGGCAAAGAGCGACAAACCAACCCCTATGTTGGGGACTAACTAAATTAAAGCTTAGACTTAAAACGAATTAGGTTTTTGCTGAACCAGTACGGTGTGTACGGTTGTATAGGCAGCTTGCGCAAATCCAGCGTTGCTTACGATTGCTTGTTGGTATCCACGTGCCACCCTCCAGGCGCTTTTCGCGACTGCAAGAAGAGCAAAACTTAAGGCTCTGAGAGGTTTCTTGGGTAGCAGCTGGAGTCGAGGTAGTCATGGGCAATCCGGGTAAGCCAAATCTTGTACAGAAGATCTATTTTACCCGTTTTGTCCCGCTGGGGCTGGGCTTAGGACAACTCTGACAGAATCAGCTGTTTTATTGCCATCAAAGTCTAGCCAAGCCTTGTTCTCGAAGTCGTACAGCTTGCATTTGCGGGCAGTATCGAAATACCAATCCCAAGAGAACTTTTGCACAAAAATACGCTCTGGAAGGATGGTTTCCAGGGTATTTTGAGCTTCCTGAAGGCGATAGAGGGGTACGCTCATATCCACGTGATGGGCGGTGTGCTCCATGATGTGGTGCATTAAGGAGCCCCAAATCCAGTTAAAAGTTAAATGTACTGTTGTAGATACAAAGGGCTGAGCACGAAGCCATTCAGACTTTTTGTCATACCAAGAGACAGATGGGTGGGTATGGTGAACATAGACCACGAAACCAATCATGCCGTTCCAAAACAAAAATGGCACCGCAAAACCGGTGATTAATCCGAGCCAAATAGATTGACCAGTGGCGATGGCGCCAGCAATGAGGCAGCCGATCCAGATAATTGCAAAGGCCGTTACCAATAAATTGTCTTTTAGGAAGATTGGGCGGTCACCAGGCTTGTTCTTGGCATTTGGGAAATACTCGCGTCTCCACCAAATTTCAATGAGATAGTAGAAAACTGGGCCCCAGCCACTACGGTAGAGTCGCTCCAAGCTTTTACGCCAAGCTGGAAGTGCATCAAATTCAGATTTAGATAGAGGCGCCCAAACAAAGTCAAAGCCCTTTAAGTTAGTTTGACCATGATGAACAACATTGTGGCCAACGTCCCACAGGCTATACGGCGTAAGGGATGGGAGGAATGCAATGCGACCTAGAACTTTGTTGAGTTCGCGGTGCGGAGTGAAGCTTTGGTGGCAGGCATCATGACCCAAAATAAAGATGCGGCCTGTAACAAATCCGGCTACGACGCCAAAAATGATTTTGAGCAGCACGCTTTCAACAAATATTGTTCCTGCAATACAGCCAAGCCATAGCAGCGAATCTATCACCAGGAGCATGATTGCTTTGGCTGTTTCCCCTTGGGCCATAGGAATTAGCCAGCTACGAATGATTTTTCGATGCGGGAGTGGCAGATCAGGCGCCAAAGGATTGGCAATTGAAGGCTCGGAAAGGGCTGGATTTATGTGATTTGACATGATAAGAATCAATAAGTTAGGTGCAAATGATAGCCTTTTTCATGATTTTCCGCATGATATAGGTCAAAAACCCCTCTTATTTGGTGCGCCCGGCAGGAATCGAACCTGCGACCCTTGGCTTCGGAGGCCAATACTCTATCCACTGAGCTACGGGCGCCAATAGGAAAAACGGTAGCTTCGCTATTGTAAGTGCCTATAAGCCTACGCTCTCGTTATAATCACCGCAACGTAACCCTATAACCGTCAAACGATAAAAAGTCCTATGAGTGAAGAGCACGGAAACCTAATTAAGACCCCTAAACAACTAATCATCATGGTATTTGCCAGTTTTTTTGTGCCATTGATCATTATTTTGTTGTTAATGGTATTTGTGAATAACGGTAAGCGCACAGACAAAGAGGCTTCAGCAGAAGAATTAATTAAGCCTGTGGCGCAATTAAATTTCAAAGATGCCAGTACTCCACGCGAATTGCAAACCGGTGAACAAGTCTACAAAACAGTCTGCGCATCATGTCATGCTTCTGGCGCGGCTGGCGCACCTAAGTTTGGTGATGCCGGCGCATGGTCTGCTCGTCTAGGTAAAGGTTATGACGGTCTTCTGACATCAGTGCTTAAGGGCAAAGGTGCAATGCCTGCTCGTGGCGGTGCAAGCCCTACCGATATCAGTGATTATGAGTTGGGTCGTGCAGTAGTTTATTTGACTAACTCTGCCGGCGGCAAGTTGTCAGAGCCAAAAGCTCCCGCAGCACCAGCAGCAAAATAATATTTTTCTGCGCCGATTTAAAGCTGGCCAAGTGCCAGCTTTTTATTTTTTGGTTTGTTGTGCTTTTGCATCTAGAGCAACTTGGTAGGCCTCTTTCTTGCTGAGACCCAAGATTTGCGCAAGCACAGCAGCAATTTCTTTGCTCCCAAGATATGGGCTTAATGCATTTGCCCAAAGCAATAGAGAGGAATGCTCTGGAGCCTCATCAGCACTGGCTTTG
>JBJOJF010000051.1:0-5220 GCA_046046735.1 Pseudomonadota bacterium | reverse complement strand
GCTAAATCTTTCCCAACGCTTAGCGGCGCGTGGTTACCAAAACAATGAATTTGATTTGCGCATGAGTCGCGTAGAGATTGGTAGCTATCTTGGAATACAGATTGAAACCGTCAGCCGCATGCTGTCCCGCTTTGCAGAATCTGGACTCATCCAGATTAAACAACGCCATATCAAGTTAATTGATATGGATGGCCTCTATGAGTTAGCCAGCATCCCGAATCCAGACCGCACCGTTCAAATTAAACCCGTTGGGGTTTAAAAACGTTAGCTTAGATCAAGCCTCGATCAGAGTTTTTGCCGCCTTCAGAATCAATTCCAGGCAGAATATACGCAGTAAGTGCGCTAGAAAAAGAGCAGAAGATCCAGATTACAAAAAACCCGATGGTGTAAATACCTTCATCGGAAATATTGGGATGGTGCCCGAAAAATAGTAAATCAGCAGGATGAATGATCGTGAACAACAGGCCCTCAGCCAAAATTGACACCAAGAAAGAGGGCCACATGATCCAGATGAATAGGCGGTACTTCATTTGCGATCCTGCTCTACTCTGATTTGCTCAACCTTGAGTCCGCGCTTCACCACACCATCACGTACTGGTTTATCAGCATACAGATTGACCGCAAGATAAATAGTGATGATGCAACCAATGGCAGCAACTGCTGGACCACTAATTAAAAGCCATGGCCATAACTGTTTAAACCATGGCTTGTTAACTTGTTGTTCTGACATATTCATCCTCTCCATCTTTCGCTGTACAGCTTAGCGGGGAATAATAAAACTAGATTTTTCATCACGAGTTCTGGTAATCATCTCATTTCCAGACTTCTCTTGGGCTATGACATCAAAATGAATCGGGTAGTTACCAGGCTGATTAACCCCCGTAGTTGTACTCACTTTGATTGGCATCAATAAATTACTAGCAGGTCCCACCTCAATATCGGTAACCACTTGACCTTGTGAGTTCAGAATCTTTAAATCCTCTAGGCCGGAAGCCTTGATCTGAACGCTCATATTATTTTCAGAGGCATTCATTATCTGAATGCGATAGATATTCTCGATACGAACGCCATCAACCTCTCGAGCCAAGGCACCGCGATCACGCATCACATCAACGCGGAGGGGATTTCGAGTAGCCAATGAGATTAGGAAGGCAGCAGTTAATACTGTAATAAAAGCGGTGTAAATCAATACGCGTGGGCGCAAGATATGACGTATAGCACTTTGATTCGATTCTTTATCCTCAACGGCTCGCTCAGTGGTGTAACGAATTAAGCCTTTTGGATAATCTACCTTCTCCATCACCTGATCGCAAGCGTCAATACAAGCCCCACAGCCAATACACATATATTGGAGGCCATCGCGAATATCAATACCAGTTGGGCAAACTTGAACACAAATACTGCAATCTACGCAATCACCCAAGCCTAAAGAGCTGTGATCTGCAGATTTACTACGACTACCTCTTGGCTCACCCCGCACTTTGTCATAAGTCACCAAGAAGGTATCTTTGTCCACCATTACGCTTTGGAAGCGTGCATATGGGCACATGTACTTACAAACTTGCTCGCGCATGAAGCCAGCATTACCCCAAGTGGCAAAGCTGTAAAAGCACAGCCAAAAAGTTTGCCAAGGGCCAAGCGCAAAGTGCATGATGGCGCTAGCAAGCGTATGAATGGGAGTGAAGTAACCAATAAACGTAAAGCCAGTCCAGAATGCAATGAGCAACCAAAGGAAATGCTTAGTCAGTTTCAGGCGCCACTTGCGAATGCTCCATGGCCACTCTTCCCCATCCAAACGAATACGCGCAAAACGGTCACCCTCAACCTTGCGCTCGATCCACATAAAGATCTCGGTATAAACAGTCTGTGGGCAGGCATAGCCACAAAACAGGCGGCCAGCAATCGCAGTAAACAAGAAAAGCGCAAGCGCTGAAAGAATGAGTAAGAGCGTTAGATAAATAACATCTTGCGGCCAAAGAACAAGGCCGAAGATATAAAACTTACGCTGAATGAGATCGAATAGTACAGCTTGACGATCGTTCCAACTAACCCAAGGCAAACCATAAAACAGTAGTTGGGTAAGAAAAACTACAATAAAACGCCAACGGGCAAAAAGCCCGCTTACAGAACGAGGGTAAATCTTTCGCCGGACCTCATAGAGAGACTCCTCAATGACATCAATGGGAATAGGCTTCCCAATCGGCGAATTATCTGACACTGTTAATTACTTAGCAGCTTGAGCGGGCTGTTTATTGTTAGATAAACCCCAGACATAAGCAGTTAAGAGGTGAATCTTTTCTGGGCTCAATACTTTATCCTGAGCCGGCATCATTGCCATACGGCCTTTAGTGATCGTCTCAACAATAGCTGCCTCGGATGCGCCATACAACCAGGTTTTATCCGTTAGATTCGGTGCGCCTAAAGCAATGTTACCTTTGCCATCTGCACCATGACAGGCAACACAATTTGCTTTAAATACCTCTTCGCCACGCGCTTTCTTCAACTCATCGGCTGGCAGCCCAGACAAGCTCCGTACGTAGTTAGAAACATCAACAATTTGCTTGCTATCTAATTGTGGGAACGGAGGCATTACACCTGCACGACCATTAATTAAAGTAGTTTTGATATTTTCTGGGGATCCGCCATAGAGCCAATCACCATCAGTTAAGTTTGGAAAACCTTTAGCACCACCAGCATCGGAACCATGGCACTGTGCGCAAGAGTTTAAGAACAAGCGTTGACCCATTTCACGGGCTTTTGGATCTGCAGCAACCTGCTCAATATCCATCTTCACATACTTGGCATACACGGGCTTTAATTCATCATTGGCAGTAGTCATGGAATTCATGAGGGCGCCATCAGTTGAGTAACCCATCACGCCTGGGTATGAACCCAAACCTGGGAACAGCGCTAAATAGACCAAACCAAAGATGCAAGAAAGTAGGAACATCCACATCCACCAACGTGGCAATGGATTATTCAATTCACGTAAATTTTCATCCCATACGTGACCAGTATCAGCCACCGCACCATCAGGCGTGTGAACTACTTTGGCTTTACGCTGAGAGAACAATAGCCAGATACACCACACAATACCGACCAATGAAACGAGTGCGATGTAGTTACTCCAACCGCTGTTAAAAAAGTCACTCATGATTTGTCCTTACTAAATTCATCTGGTAGATCAAATGGAAGCTCAGCTGATTCCTCATTAGCCTTCTTCCTACTAGGAGACCAAGCCCACCATACAATTCCAACGAAAAAGACGAGTCCTATTACGGTTGAAAATGCGGAGAGATAAGGTGTGATCTGTTCCATTTGATTTATGTCGTTTTAATTAAAAACCCTGGCAATTACTTCGCTACAGCTTCATCAACAACAATGTAACGGCGTGAAACACCTAAACCTTGGAGATAAGCAATCAAAGCATCTTCTTCGGTTTTGCCTTCCAATTCTTTAGGTGCATTAGCAACCATCTCATCGGTATAAGGAACGCCTAAACGACGCATCGCAGTCATGTGAGACTGAATTGTGGATGCATCAGCAGCACTCTTAGCTAACCAAGGATATCCAGGCATATTGGATTCAGGCACTACATCACGTGGATTGCGTAAGTGAATGCGATGCCAATCATCAGAATAGCGAGCGCCAACACGTGCTAAATCAGGACCAGTACGCTTGCTTCCCCAGAGGAATGGATGGTCATATACAGATTCACCAGCCAAAGAGTAAGGACCGTAACGCTCTACTTCTGAACGCAGAGTACGAATCTGTTGTGAGTGACAACCAACACAACCCTCACGTTGATAGATATCACGACCAGCCAGACGTAAGGCTGAATATGGCTCAACACCAGGGCTTGGCTCAGTTGTGGTGTGCTGGAAAAACAGCGGAACAATTTGCACTAAACCGGCAATTGAAACTACCAAAATAGTGGCAATAATTAACCAGCCGACATTTTTCTCAAGCGTGCCATGGGAAAAGAATTTATTTTCATTGGACATTTTCTTCTCCTCTTAGTGTTGGGCAACGGCCGTTGGAATAGGCGCATTGACAAAAGTTTTTCCGTAGACAGTTTTGAAGACGTTGTAAGCCATCAAGAACATGCCGCTTAAGTAGCACAAGCCGCCTAATAAACGAATTACATAGAAGGGATAAGTCGCCTTAACTGATTCAACGAAACTGTAAGTAAGCGTGCCATCAGCCTCAAATGCTCTCCACATTAAGCCCTGCATTACACCAGCAATCCACATTGCAGCGATGTACAAGACAACACCAATCGTGGCGATCCAGAAATGCAACTCAATCCAGCGAACGCTATACATTTCTTTTTGACCAACCAAACGTGGAATCAAGTAGTAGAGCGAACCAATGGTAATCATGGCAACCCAACCTAGCGCACCAGAGTGCACGTGGCCAATAGTCCAGTCGGTGTAGTGAGACAAGCTATTAACCGTCTTAATAGACATCATTGAACCTTCGAAGGTAGACATGCCGTAGAAAGACAAAGCCACTACCAAGAATTTCAAAATAGGGTCTTGACGCAATTTGTACCAAGCGCCAGATAAAGTCATGATGCCGTTGATCATGCCGCCCCATGATGGAGCCAATAGGATGATGGAGAACACAGTACCCAAAGACTGTGTCCAGTCAGGTAAGGCGGTGTGTTGCAGGTGATGCGGGCCTGCCCACATATAAGTAAAGTTCAAGGCCCAAAAGTGCACAATCGACAGGCGATAAGAGTAGATCGGACGATCAGCCTGCTTTGGAATGAAGTAATACATCATGCCCAAGAAGCTGGTGGTCAAGAAGAAACCTACTGCGTTATGACCATACCACCACTGCACCATCGCATCTTGTACACCAGCATATGCAGAATAGGATTTCCACAAGCTTGCTGGCATCTCTAAGTTATTAAAAATGTGCAGAATCGCGATAGTCAAAATATAGGCGCCAAAGAACCAATTCGAAACATAAATATGTTTTGTCTTGCGCTTCATGATGGTGCCGAAGAACACTACAGCGTAGGCAACCCAAACCAATGTAATGAGGATGTCGATCGGCCACTCAAGCTCAGCATATTCTTTGGAGGTAGAAATTCCCAAAGGTAGTGTTACCGCAGCCAAAACGATTACTGCCTGCCAACCCCAGAAAGTAAATGCTGCCAACTTGTCACAGAAGAGTCGTGCCTGACTAGTACGCTGAACAATGTAATAAGAG
>JBJOJF010000050.1:0-4721 GCA_046046735.1 Pseudomonadota bacterium | reverse complement strand
AGCGCAGGGCAGATTGGGCAATCAGTGCTGCATCTGCTGAACCAACTAGACCAGAAAAGGTAAAGCGCTGCCCAGCCCGCGGAGCGGGTATGGGGGGTACGAGTTTTAATGCATCGGACATCTAAGCTCATTATAGAATCAGGTATGCAAGTAGGAAATCGATCCCCCCAGTGCCACGCCTTGTTGCCTACAGCGGGAACCGGCTCTCGCCTTGGTGGCGATCTGCCCAAACAGTTTCAGCAGTTAGCTGGCAGGCCAATGCTGTCATATGCCATTGATGCTTTTATACAGACGCCTGAGGTTTCCTCCATTTGGGTTGGGGTGAGCAGCGGTTTTATTGATAACCCAATTTTGAAGACCTTTTCCAAAGCTGGTAAACCATTGCATTGTTTACCTACTGGCGGAGCGACCAGGCAAGAAACGGTTAGAAATACCCTGCTTGCGATGCTAAAGGCCGGCGTTCCAGAGACTGATTGGGTTTTGGTGCATGACGCTGCTCGACCTGGAATCTCCCCAGCCTTAGTTCAGAAGCTCATCGCTGTAGTGCAGACCTCTGGTGAGGGCGGTTTATTAGCTATGCCGCTCGCTGACACCTTAAAAATGGCGGACAGTACCTCTGCAATTGCCGGAAACCCAACTCGAGCTGATAAGACCATTTCACGAGAGCACCTTTGGCAAGCACAAACCCCACAGATGTTTGGATTAAGGCAGTTATACGATGCTATTGAAGACGGCATTCGTCTTGAGGCTGACATCACGGATGAGGCCAGCGCTATGGAATTAGCCGGCGCCAAGCCATTGCTGGTGGAGGGCGCTACCATCAACTTTAAGGTTACCCATCCTGCGGACTGGACTTTGATGCAAACCATCTTGCTTTCCAGTTCAAAAAATTCATAAAGTGAATACATGACACAAAACGCATCTCATATTCCGCAAATCAGAATTGGCCAGGGCTATGATGTCCATGCCTTAGTTGCTGACCGTAAATTAATCTTGGGTGGTGTTCATGTCCCATATGAAAAGGGTCTTTTAGGCCATTCGGATGCAGATGCCTTGTTGCATGCCCTAACGGATGCTTTGCTCGGTGCGGCCGGATTAAACGATATTGGCCAACTTTTTCCTGATACAGACCCGCAATTTAAAGATATGGATAGTCGCATCCTTCTGAGAGCTGCTCTGCAGAAGGTCCAAGCTGCTGGCTTTCAGGTTGGTAATGTTGATGCCACGATCATCTGTCAAAAGCCTAAATTGGCGACTTTTTTACCTGAGATGGTCCGCAATATTGCCGCAGATTTAGCGGTTACCCCAAGCCATGTGAACCTAAAGGCCAAAACAAATGAATCCTTAGGTCACCTAGGGCGGGGTGAGGGTATTGCCGTTCATGCAGTAGCTTTGCTCTACAAGGCCTAAAAGATCCGCCAAAAGCGCTAAGCAATGTAGAATTATGGTCTTTAGAGTGAAGTTCTAGCTCGGTAGCGTTTGCGGAATTCGCGCGAGGATGGCGAAATTGGTAGACGCACCAGGTTTAGGTCCTGACGCCAGAAATGGTGTGGGGGTTCGAGTCCCCCTCCTCGCACCACAAGATTGCTACTTGGCTTGGGCTTCATATATTCTGATTTTCAATTAAGAGACGAGAATGGCTGTGCAGATAGAAAATTTAGGTCAGTTAGACCGCAAAGTGACCTTAGAGTTCGCTCGTGCCGATTTGGCTAAGGCAAGAGAAGACCAATTGGCTAAATTGGGTAAAACCATGAAAGCTCCAGGCTTCCGTCCAGGCAAAGTACCAAAAGCCATGGTTGAAAAACAATATGGAATGCAAGTTGATTTTGAACTTCAGTTCGACAAAGCATCAGAACTGTTTTTTGAATTAGCCAAGAAAGAAAATATTCTTTTAGCTGGTCAGCCTCGTCTTGATCCTAAGAGCGAATTAGGTGCTGACAAAATCGTATTTGATGCCTTCTTTGAGGTGTTACCAGAGGTCAAAATTGGCGACTTTACTAAAGCTGAAGTAACTAAGTACACCACTGATATTTCTGATGCAGAGATTGATCGGGCATTAGACGTATTGCGTAAGCAACAAGTTCATTACCACCCACGCGGCGAAGCCGGTGCCCATGGTGATGGTGGCTCGAATACTGCAGCTCAGACTGGCGACCAAGTTGTCATTGACTTCGTTGGCAAGATCGATGGCGTTGAGTTTGCTGGTGGTAAAGCTGAAAACTTTGAGTACGTGCTTGGCGAAGGCCGCATGCTTCCTGAGTTTGAAGCTGCAACATTGGGCCTCAAGGCTGGTGAGAGCAAGTCTTTCCCATTGAGCTTCCCAGCTGACTACCATGGTAAGGATGTTGCCGGTAAGACTGCTGAGTTCACTATTACAGTCAAGTCTGTTAATTGGCCACATCTTCCTGTAGTTGACGACGCATTTGCATTGTCATTGGGTGTTGCCGAAGGTGGCGTTGCGAAGATGCGTGAAGAAGTTAAAGAGAACCTAGACCGCGAAACAAAACGTCGTATTACTGCCTTGTTAAAAGGCGAGGTAATGGATAAGCTCAACAGCTTGTGTGAACTAGATGCACCTAAGTCATTAGTTGCTCAAGAGCAAGAGCGTTTGGTTGAGTCTGCTCGTCAAGATTTAATGCAGCGCGGCGTTCCAAATGCAAAAGATGCACCGATTCCTGCTGAGATTTTTGCTGAACAAGCGCTCAAGCGTGTGCGCCTTGGTTTAATTTTGAGCGACCTTGTCAAGCAACAGAACTTGGCTGCTACTGCTGATCAAATCAAAGCTGAAATTGATGAGCAAGCGGCTACCTACGAAGATCCTAAAGAAGTAGTTCGTTGGTTCTACAGCAACCCAAGTCGCTTAAAGGATATCGAGAACTTGGTTCTTGAAGATAACGTCATTAAGTATTTCACTTCTCAAGCGAAAGTGATTGATAAGGCTGTTACCTTTGAAGAGCTCAGCAAGCTCAACTAAGTTCAATTCAGTTTCAGCATTCATTACATAAAGGTCTAATCACATGAACCAGCATGATTTCCAGTCTGAGAATTTAGAGCCAAGAGGTTTGGGTTTGGTTCCAATGGTGATTGAAACCTCCGGTCGAGGTGAGAGGGCCTATGATATTTACTCTCGCTTACTAAGAGAACGTGTTGTTTTCTTAGTTGGCGAGGTGAATGATCAAACTGCTAACTTAGTAATTGCACAGTTATTGTTTTTAGAGAGCGAAAACCCTGATAAAGAAATCTCTCTCTATATCAACTCTCCTGGTGGATCCGTATCCGCCGGTTTGGCCATCTACGACACTATGCAGTTTATAAAACCACATGTGAGTACTCTTTGTATGGGTATGGCTGCTAGCATGGGTGCATTCTTGTTATGCGCAGGCGAGAAAGGTAAGCGCTATGCCTTGCCTAATTCACGCGTCATGATTCATCAGCCTCTAGGTGGTGCTCGTGGTCAAGCATCGGATATTGAGATTCAAGCGCGTGAAATTCTCTATCTGCGTGAGCGTTTGAACAAAATATTGGCTGATCGTACCGGTCAATCTATTGAGACTATTGCGAAGGATACTGATCGCGATAACTTCATGTCTGCTGATCAGGCTCAAGAATATGGCTTGATCGATAAAGTGATCGATAAGCGTCCTTAATACCGTTAATAACTAGGTCTATACCTTGAGCGATACAAACTCTACTAATAGCGCAGATAAAATTCTGTATTGCTCTTTCTGTGGCAAGAGTCAGCACGAAGTTAAAAAGCTCATTGCCGGACCTTCGGTATTTATTTGTGATGAGTGCATTGATTTATGTACGGATATTATTCAAGAAGAGCTCGCTAAGCTTCCTAAAGAAGAGGGCGATGACTCCTTACCGACGCCACATCAGATTCGCGAAAACTTAGATCAATACGTCATTGGTCAAGATCATGCGAAAAAAACTCTGGCTGTTGCGGTCTACAACCATTACAAACGCTTGCAGTACTTGCCAAAGCCTAAAAAGGAAAAGTTAGACAAGGACGGTAAACCCGTTGACTCTGGCGTAGACAAAAAAGAATCTAAAGTTCCTGCTAAGGCAATGGTCGATGGTGTTGAATTGGCTAAGAGCAATATTTTATTGATCGGTCCGACTGGATCCGGCAAGACTCTGCTTGCACAGACATTAGCGCGCATGTTGGATGTACCATTTGTGATGGCTGATGCAACCACCTTAACTGAAGCTGGTTATGTTGGTGAAGACGTAGAAAACATCATTCAAAAATTATTACAAGCTTGTGATTACAACGTAGAAAAGGCACAGCGTGGAATTGTCTATATTGATGAGATAGATAAGATCTCTCGTAAATCAGACAATCCTTCTATTACGCGCGATGTTTCTGGTGAGGGTGTTCAACAAGCTTTGTTAAAGCTAGTTGAGGGTACGATGGCCTCAGTCCCGCCCCAGGGCGGCCGCAAACACCCCAATCAAGATTTTTTACAGGTCGATACAACCAACATCCTATTTATTTGCGGTGGTGCGTTTGATGGTCTGGAGAAGGTTATTCAGCAGCGAACTGCAAAAACCGGTATCGGTTTTAATGCCACCGTTCCAGGCAAAGATGATCGTGGCGTAAGCGATCTTCTGATTGAGGTTGAGCCGGAGGATTTAATTAAGTTCGGATTGATCCCTGAATTAATTGGCCGTTTGCCAGTGGTCGCCACCTTGGCCCAGCTAGATGAAACTGCTTT
>JBJOJF010000049.1:0-4044 GCA_046046735.1 Pseudomonadota bacterium | reverse complement strand
TTACAAAGTTAGGGGACTCTGGATTAGGTGCGCGATAGAAAGTACCCACCATTGGTGAGCGGGAGACAAAACCGGTTTCCGCTGGCGCTTCTTCCGCTGCTGCCGGAGTTGATGCGGTACTCGCTGCAGGAGCTGCGGCATGCATTACTTGAGCTGGGGCTGGATTAGCGTAAACCATCTGACCTGCAGGAGCTGGCGAACCTGCGTTCACAATACGTACGCGGTCTTCGCCTTCATTGACTTCTAATTCTGAGATGCCGGATTCGGAGACGAGGTCGATGAGGGTTTTGAGTTTTCTGAGGTCCATGGAAAGGCTTCCTTTCTAGTAATTCTTAATTAATTTTTATTTATTCAAGCGCGCAATTGCCGCTTGTAACGCTAATTCGTAGCCAATGGCACCCAAACCGCAGATCACCCCAGTGGCGATATCGGAGAGGTAAGAGTGTTTGCGGAATTCTTCACGCTGATGAATATTGGAAAGATGAACTTCCGTGAATGGAATGGCGACACCTGCCAGAGCGTCACGAAGAGCGACACTAGTATGGGTAAAGGCGCCAGGGTTGATGATGATGAAATCAACCCCATCTTGTTTTGCTTTCTGAATTCGGTCAATCAACTCACCTTCATGATTACTTTGGAAGGTGGATAAATCTACTGAATTGGCTTTGGCGATCGTGCCAAGCTTTGTATGAATATCTTCGAGGGTGGTTTTACCGTAAACCTCAGGTTCGCGACTTCCCAATAAATTGAGATTTGGACCCTGAATAACTAGAATTGAAGTATTTTTCGACATAGATCGATATTTTTAGAGGCAGTTAGGTTTAATTAGTTAAATAAAGCTTTTCTCTAAAACTGCTTACTTTATGAAAATAATTCTTCACTAAGCACAGGGGCAGTATACCCCTACAAACTTCTTCAAAGTCTAAAAAATGGAGATTAAATTAGCGAATTTCGAGGATTTTAAGAGCAGATAATTGAAGATTAGGCCAAGAATCGACCTAATTCCCATGCAATTTTATATATTAAGTGCTCTTAAAAAGGATTAAATAGCCGATTGAATTGCTTTTCTGAGCTCTTCTTCGCTTATCTTCCCTAATTTACTGTTTGTTGCCTTGCCTTTGGCATCGATGATGATCGTGTAGGGCAGCGC
Organism: Pseudomonadota bacterium; assembly: GCA_046046735.1. GTDB lineage: Bacteria > Pseudomonadota > Gammaproteobacteria > Burkholderiales > Burkholderiaceae > Polynucleobacter. The sequence continues at coordinate 2,894 of JBJOJF010000049.1, read as the reverse complement.
ACCTTGAGCATTCCCCATCTGCTTTGAAAGGCTGCTACCTTCTAGTCCGCCAATGACAATAGGATAAGAAACAGGGGTCATTTCAAGAAATTGACGTATGTTAGATGGTGAATCAATACCAATGCCGACAAATAAGACATTTTTCGAGGCAAATTCTTGCTGTAATTTGTCTAAAGTTGGCATTTCTTCTACGCAAGGGGGGCACCATGAGGCCCAAAAGTTCACAACGAGGACTTTTCCACGCCATTCATCCGTGTTGACGGTTTTGCCTTCTGCGGTTTTCCAAGGATTAGCAAAAAATGCCTTGATTGCAGGATCACTTGCTAAACCCGTTCTATAGATCCACTGTGAAGTTAGGACCCCTAATGCCAGCGCTATCAGACTAATCCCGGCGATATAAATCCACTGTCTTCGATTCATTGCAACTCCTTAGCTAAAATTGCCCAATGCATATTCATATCCTGGGCATTTGCGGTACTTTCATGGGCGGCATTGCCGCAATCGCTCGACAAGCTGGACATCGGGTTACTGGTTGTGATGCCAACGTATATCCACCAATGAGTACACAGCTTGAGGCTCAAGGCATCGAACTGATTGAAGGATTCTCGCCAGATCAATTATTACAGTTTGAGACGATGCCTGATTTATTCGTTATCGGCAATGTGGTTTCTCGAGGTAATCCCTTGATGGAGGCGATTCTCAATCAAGGCCTGCCTTATATTTCTGGACCCCAATGGCTGGGTGAGCAAGTTTTATACGGCAAACATGTTTTGGCTGTAGCCGGTACCCATGGCAAAACTACTACTTCGGCCATGCTCACTTGGATCTTGGAATTTAATGGATATAAACCAGGCTACCTTATTGGCGGTGTGCCCTTGAATTTTGCGGTATCGGCTAATTTAGGTGAAGGTAAATATTTTGTTATCGAGGCCGATGAGTACGACACAGCATTTTTTGATAAGCGCAGTAAGTTTGTTCACTATCGCCCTCGTACTGCTTTACTCAATAATTTAGAGTTTGATCACGCAGATATTTTTGCCGATCTTGCTGCAATCGAAACCCAATTTCATCATCTTGTGCGCACTGTGCCTGGAGATGGACTCTTAGTGGTGAATGGTGAAGAGCCAGCATTGGAGCGGGTGATCGCTCGCGGAGCTTGGGCGCCAGTGGAGAGATTTGGTGAGCAACAGCAAAACGCATGGTCCCTAATTTCTCAAGAGGCTGATGGCTTTACTGTTCTGTACAAAGGAAAAGAAGTGGCTACGGTTCAGTGGGCGCCAGATTCTGGAGTGATGGGTCGCCATAACCAACTCAATGCATTAGCGGCGATCGCTTGCGCAAATCATATTGGCATTTCTCCGGTAGATGCTGCGCGTGCATTGGCACAATTTAAAAATGTGAAACGTCGCTTGGAGACCATTGGCGTTGCTAATGGCATCACGGTGTACGATGATTTTGCACACCATCCAACCGCAATTACTACTACAGTCGATGGCTTACGCAGGCGTGTTGGAAAAGCGCGCATCCTAGCGGTACTTGAACCGCGATCGAATACGATGAAGCTTGGTGTGATGAAAGCGCAATTACCTAATAGCCTGGAGGCGGCTGAGAAGATCTTTGCTTACGGCGCTAACTCTGGCAAAGAGTCCTTGGGTTGGGATTTAAATGAAGTCCTATCCCCTTTAAACGCAAGTGAAAAAAATCGTGCCATGGCATTTGATGATCTTGCTACTTTAGTGCGCGCCATAGCGAGTGAGGCAAAGCCGGGTGATCATATTTTGGTCATGAGTAATGGTGGATTTGGTGGTATTCATCAAAAAATATTGACGGCAATTCAAGAGAAAGCAAGTTCATGAGCCTGAGACTAAAAGATAAAGTGGCCATCATCACTGGTGCTGCCAAGGGGATTGGTTTTGCTACGGCGAAACGGTTTGCAGAAGAGGGTGCGAAAGTCATGATTGCGGACATTAGCCCCGAGGCTGTGAATGCAGCGGTTGGCCAAATTCCAGGTTCGGAAGCTTATGTCATGAACGTCACTGATCGCGCCAGTATTCAGGCTGCAGTAGATCAGGTGATGCAGCGTCATGGTCGGATCGATATTTTGATTAACAATGCCGGTATTACACAAGATGCGCGCTTGGTCAAAATGACTGAGGCCCAATTTGATACCGTGATTGATGTAAACCTTAAAGGCGTTTTCAATTGCACTCAATTGGTAGTGCCACATATGCTCGATGCTGGTAAGGGTGCAGTAGTGAATGCGTCAAGCGTTGTTGGTATTTATGGAAATTTTGGACAGACAAATTATTCTGCAACCAAATTTGGGGTCATTGGTTTTACCAAAACTTGGGCGCGTGAATTAGGCGCAAAGGGTATTCGAGTAAACGCAGTTTGCCCAGGCTTTATTGCCACTGAGATGGTCAAGGCTATGCCTGAAAACATTTTGCAGGATATCGAAAGGCGCAGTTGGCTTGGTCGATTGGGAACTCCAGAAGAGATGGCAAATGTCTACTTGTTTTTGGCAAGTGATGAGGCAAGCTATGTCAATGGAGTTGCGCTTGAGGCCAGTGGCGGGATATCTCTTTAAGCATGCATCTTTTATATGAAGAGGGTGGCGACATCAAGGTTGCCACGGTGCAGTCTGCTTCGGGATCTGGAGATTCTGAGTCATGGCAAGCCAGCAGTCTTTCTGGGAAGAAGATTAAGTTAAAAGCTAAAGAGGTTTGGTTGCGCTTTGAAAAGCCAGAGCCCCAAGCTTTGATGGATGAGGCTAATACTCTCGCTAAAGAAATTGATTTGCAATTTATGTGGGATTGCGCACCCGATGAAGAGTTTGGCTTGGTGGATGTTGCCCATGAGTACTTTGGTGCACAAGCAAGCATTCCGCAACAGAC
>JBJOJF010000048.1:0-3861 GCA_046046735.1 Pseudomonadota bacterium | reverse complement strand
ACGTAAACCCACACACCTAAAGCAAAACCCTAAATGACCGTTTATTTGATGTCCGAATAATATTATTACTATAGTTCACAACTTCACAACTTCTGTGGTATAGTATCTCTATAGGAGGTGAAATGAGAAGAGCGATACCGAAAACACATCAAGCTTTGGATTGGATAGGGAAGGGGATGACCGCAGCTCAAGCCGCTAGAAAGATGGAGATTTCAGAATCGAGCGTCTACGCTGCCCTTAGAAAAACAAGAGCAAAAGATTTAGGTTGTTGTCCAACATGTGGTCACAAATTAAGGAAATAAGATGAAAAAGACTTTATTAGCTGTTGCTTCAATCTCTCTGGCTGCATTTGCATACGCAAATACATCTTCTGATTCATCTGCATTAGTTAGTGAGCAATGCAAAATTTCAGCGGAAGCGGTATCAACGTTGAAGGGTTTGCGATATGGCAATACATCGATTCGCAAAGATGTGGCCAGCTTAATCAACGTTAATCTCAAGGTACAAGAAAATAGAGAAGCGGCGCAGCAAACTCTTAACCGTATGGTTGATGATCGAGTAAATGCTGCTTCAGAATTAGAAGCTAAGTACTGCTCTTAATTAAGTTGTCTGAATGGGTTATCGAATCATTGGATTAGAGAGATATCGGTGACCCCTTCATTTGAGTGTCCGGAATGTGGCAACCCACGCGGGATGCTAGATGAGTGTCGCCAATGCGGCAGTGAGAGTCTGCCTGTTGCGCTCAATGACATCCTCACGCTAAATCTTAAGTTCGACAATCCCAGTACTGAAGAAGCGCTCGAAAGATTAACTACATCATTACGCAGGGCTTCAGAAGTCGGGGTTAAGGTGATGATCCTCATTCATGGCTATGGATCTAGCGGAGAGGGTGGCAGAATCAAGTGGGTGATTCATGACGCCCTAGAAAACAATTACTTTTCTGACCGTGTAGATGAGTATCACTTTGGCGAGCATGTTGCGTTTGGAAGCGATGCTTATCACGCGCTACTAAGGAGAAGGCCAGGACTGAAGGCCTATCTCCAGCATTTCAAAGAGGGAAATGCAGGGATGTCAGTGTTAATACTGGGATCTGGATCCAGAATTGCTTAGAATGGCTTATTAAGTAAATATTGATGCAAGCCAAGGGAGTGGTAATGACAGTGAAAAAATCTGCAACAAGTCATGAAGAAGCTCATATCAACTCAGAGCAGCTGATTGGCGACTTTAAGGCGCTAATGGCTGATGCTGAAGCGTTGATTAAAGCTACGGCGAGTCATGAAGAAGGCCCATTAACTGCAATTAGAACAAAAGCGCTCGATACCCTGGCCAATGCCAAAGAGTCGCTATCTACAGCTGAAGGCACTTTAACTGAGAAGGCAAAAGTGGTTGCACACGGTGCTGATGAATTTGTTCATCGCAATCCTTGGGAGGCTGTAGGTGTTGCTGCTGGTTTAGGTTTATTGATTGGCCTATTTATTGGTCGGCGCTAGGCTATCTATGTCACAGGAAAATCTTTTCTCGGCTCTCAAGAATCTTGTTTCTACAGGCGCATCAATTGCACAAACTCGCTTAGAGTTAATTTCGACTGATGTGCAAATAGCGCGTACGCGGTTTCTCAGTTTGTTGGTGATGCTGTTATTCACCTTGTTCTTTTTATTCTTCGGCTTAGTCATGTTAGCGCTACTAATCGTGATCTATAGTTGGGAGAGTGATCGTATGCTCGCTTTGACTTTGTTAACTAGCGGATTTTTAGCGCTTGGATTAGTTTTGGCCCTCGTAGTTTTGCGCTCATTGAAGACAATGCCAAAGCTATTTGAAGCAACGATTGCCGAGTTGGCAAAAGACCGTCAGGAGTTATCCAAGTAATGAGCCAAAAGCTTGCCGAACTAGAGGCTCGACAAAAGGAATTGCAAGCAAGGGCTGCTCAAGAGCGGATTGATTTTGCAACTCATTTTGAACCCATTGAGAAGCCATTGTCATGGGCTGATAAGGGCATAGATGCCTTCAACTTTATGAAGAACAACCCAGTACTCTGGACTAGTGCATTTGCAGTTTTAGCGCACTACCGTCCTAAGTTAGCTAGTAAGGCGCTAGCAGTGGGGTGGGGCGCTATGAAATTACTTAAAAGCGCCAAGAGTCTGATCTAAACAACTTAAGCAATTAATACGGTTTTATTGGCAATCCCATTGGAGGAGAGAATATCGCCTCCTTTAAGACCATTGATCTCTAAGAAGGTTAGTGCACCTACTACCTCAAAGCCCGCCTTTTTAAGTAACTTGTTAGCGGCAATAATGGTTCCGCCGGTTGCGAGAACATCATCCACTATTAATACTCTAGAGCCCTGTGGCAGCGTTGACTGCTGCAGTTCCAAGGAATCTGAGCCATATTCAAGACCATAGGACTCCCGATGACTTGCCAAGGGCAGTTTGTTAGGCTTTCTGGCTAATGCAAAACCTTTATGGGTATGGTGAGCCAGGGCAGACCCAAAGATAAAGCCACGGGATTCAATACCGAGGATGTGGGTGTAATCAAATTCCTTGGTTAGTACCTCTAATTGAAGAATGGCCTCCTTAAAAGCAGCTGGATTGGCTAGCAAAGGGGAGATATCCCGAAAGAGGATCCCTGGCTTTGGGAAGTCTGGGACACCAGGTAGATAATCTAGTAAATTCATTATTAGCTGACATGAAAACACAATTACTCATTATCACCGCATTAGAGTCTGAGCTTAATCAAGCTGCTTTACCCCAGGGGGTCAGAATCGCCTATTCGGGCATGGGCAAAATCAACGCCACAGCAGCTTGTATTCACGCCATCCATGAGTTTAAGCCTAAGCGCATTATCAATTTTGGTACGGTTGGGAAGGTTAATCCAGATTTGCATGGCCTCTTAGAAATTGGCAAGGTCATTCAAAGAGACATGATGACAGCACCCTTGGCGCCACGAGGACACACTCCGTTTTGTGAGCGACCCGCAGAATATCTCTCTATGTCAGGTGGCGCGCACGTTTGCGGCACTGGAGATAGCTTCGTAACCGAATTCGACCCATGGTTTGCTGAAAAAGGGATTGATGTTGTCGATATGGAATTGTTTGCGATTGCCAGTGTTGCCTATCAATATCAGATTCCTTGGCAGTCTTTTAAGTATGTAACAGACGAGGCTAATTCGGAAGCTGGGGATGATTGGAGTGACAAGGTTAATCATGGGCAGGAGTTGTACTTAAATAAGCTTAAAGAAATATTGGGCGACTAGAGTCCTCCAAAATGATTATTTTATGAACCCAAAGTTCCCCTGGCTTAAACACTATCTTGATGGCGTTCCCCATCAGATTGATTTATCTGGCCGCTCCTCCCTGATGGATTTAATTGAGGAATCTTTTGCTAGTTATCCTGGCAGGATTGCTATTGAGTCCATGGGCAAGAAGATGACTTACCGCCAGTTAGATTTGCTATCAAAGGAGTTTGGCGCTTATCTTCAATCGCTTGGCCTTGAGTCTGGTGCACGCATCGCAATCATGTTTCCGAATGTTCCCCAGTACGTCATTGCAATGCTGGGCACACTTCGTGCTGGATATACCGTTGTCAATGTCAATCCGCTCTACACTCCGCGCGAACTAGAGCATCAGCTGCGTGATAGTGGCGCTGATGTATTGGTCATGCTAGAGAACTTTGCCCATACATACCATGAGATTGCGCATTTATCACTCGTGAAGAAAGTGATTGTCAGTAGCCTTGGGGAGACAATGGGACCTAAGGGTGTCATTGTGAATCTTGTGGCACGGCATATTAAAAAGATAGTCCCTCATTGGGATTTTCCTTGCACCAAGTTCAACCAGGCCTTAAAGATCGGTAGGGGTCATGGTTT
>JBJOJF010000047.1:0-3052 GCA_046046735.1 Pseudomonadota bacterium | reverse complement strand
TGCCTTTCCCGGCTTGAGTTGCTCAGGTATAAAGCTCACATCAGGGATATCGCCTTCCACCCCTCCGGACTCCTTCACCTCATAGGCCCACGCCAATATTTTGGCGATTGCTTCAAATAAGGACATTGGGATCGCCTCGCCTATTTACAGCTGGCTATATAGGTAACGTGCCAGCGGAGGAATTTGGGCGACAGGCACATCATGCTCTCGAGCGATTTCTTGAATCCTTAAAGCTACTTGATCGGCGCCCTTAGCAATGACGATGGGGGCCGCCATTTTTTCAATGTCGTAGCGAAGTGCAACTGAGTAATGCTCTGGGTTAGCCAGAACTACATCGGCGCGTTCAATGGCAGACATCATACGAGAAGAGGCAATTTGCCTTTGGCGTTGACGTAAACGTTGCTTAATCTCAGGAGAACCTTCCGACTCTTTCATCTCCTGCTTCATTTCTTCTGGACTCATCCGGATTTGCTTACGGAAATTGAACCACTGAACCCAACCATCCCCGATAGCAATGAGTAGCAGCGGAACCATGAGCAGCAGGAAGCCATTGAGAATGAAATAGGATGTGTGCAGCAGTGCAGAATCAAAGTCTTGACTGACAATCGTGCGAATGTAAACAAACAATCCCACTAAATAGGTAATACCAATACCGAGAACAAGTGCAGTCTTTAAGATATTTTTAACTAACTCAGTGAGAGAATTAAATGAAACCATTCTGCCAAGACCGGCGATAAAGTCGAGCCTACCTAAATCAAACTTAGGCGCAAAATAAGCACGAAAATTCACTAGAGAAAGTGGCGCTAGTATGCCTACCAACCAAACAGGCAAAAAAACCAATGACAGTAAACCCACTACAACCAGCAATGGGCCATTGAACCAGTCTTGAATGTGATCCAGTAACTTCGCGGGCTCAGCAAAAACAAAACCGGATTTAGTCATCAGCACCAGCTGCTGCAATAAAAGTGGGCCAGCGGCAATTAAAAAGATAATAAAAACGGTTAGCAGGGCAAAGGTGGCGATGTCCCTTGATTGCGGTAGTTGGCCTTGTTCTCGAGCGCGTAATATTCTCCGCTCACTCGGTTCTAACTCTTTTTCCTGGGAATTATCACCAGATTCAGCCACTACACACTCCGTCTAGGCACTCAATGAAGTCTGAGGATAAACGATTTAGCCCCCACCCGAGAAGCTTATGGCAGGGTCTTTTTGATTTCCTGGATCATTTGATCAGCGCTAGTCAGCTCATCCGGGGAGAGCTTGGCCTTAATAGCCCTCATCTCAGATGCTGCAGCAGGATTTCCACTCTTATTGGACAGCGTCATCCAGACATAGGCTTTGACTAGATCAACGGGGGTTTGCTTTCCAGACTCATAGAAATGGGCTAGGTTGTACTGGCCGACAGGGCTGCCTGCCATTGCCGCCTTTTGGAACCACAGAAATGCCATTTCCTGACCATTTTCAAGACTGGCGCTAGCCTGATATCGAACCCCTAACTCCAGCATTGCCTGGATATTGCCCTTATCCGCTGCACGATTCAGCCAGACCCAGCCTTGCTCTATATTTTTGGGAGTTCCGATACCCTGCAAATACATTTGGGATAAATCATATTGAGCTTGGTTATCCCCCGCTTGAGATAAACGCTCAAAAATCTGAAATGCTTTGGTGTACTCGCCAGCTTCATAAGCAGAACGGGCGCGCTGGTAATCAGAGCAAGCCAGCAGAAAAGCACTGACTAAAAGCAACAATGGCAAACGAGTGATCGAATGCCATTGAATATTACCCATCTCTAAAACCTTAGATCTTTCTGTCGCTTACTTTTTGGCAGGCGGCAGCTTGTCCTTAGTTGATGTCGCTTTTGGATCCTCAGCATCTTCTGGATCCTCATCAGGATTACCATCAGCAGTTTTATTGATATTTAATGCTGGTAATTGAGGCTCAACACGATAGCTTGCACCCAAATCCCCACCAATCATCCGTGCATAGGAGCCAAAGTAACGACGAGTCAAGTCTGGATAGTATGGTGAAGTAGCTAAGTACCCCTTGCTACGAATGCATGCTGCGTTATTCATACTACCTTCGCAACTAGCGACTGCAGATAATCTACCGACCTCAAACTGTTCACCCAAGATAAAGAAGAAAATCAGCAGAACTAATGGGAGCACAAACCATAAGAGCATTTTTTTAAGCAATCTCACGAGTAGTTCAATTTTTTCGTTCATGACCGTTGGTCTCCGTTAAATACCAATTTAATGTTCTTGTGATTTTTTAGATGGTGATTTTTGCACAACATCATTGGGCAATTTTCTCCAGCTCGCAATGGGCTCTTCATTATGCAACTTGGCATAGACTTGAACAATACGGGAGTCCGCAGGGTTTGCATTTTCCTTCATGGCGGTATACATTTTGGCGCCATCCACCTTATTGCCCTGATCTAAAAATCCGATTGCCGCAGAATAATAGTAATTGGTTGCCTTATCTTTACGTGGCGAACCCAAAATAGTTGAACTATAAATATCACCCATATAACGACAAGCGAAGGGGTTCATTGCCTTAGCAGGAATGCTCAAGTATTTTTCCGCAATCAGAAACTGCTCTTTGGCATAACGTCGGTATACCGTTGCCGTCAAAATAAAGTCTGGATGGGTAATGATTTCTGCCTGGGCATCGTAATATTTACCACGCTCATAGGCAATTAAACCCCGGTAGTAATTTGCCTGAACATCACCTTCTGCAGCCAAAGAATCTAGCTTATTCAAAATATTTAAAGCTTCTTTACTGTGACGAAGGACTTCATCTTCAGGCTCAATACACTTTGGATCGCGTACACAAGCAATCGCCACTACCGTTTTATCGTGAGCGCGCTTATAGCGTCTGTAGAGTTTTTTAGCCTCACTTGCAGGACCTACAAAAGGCTCAGAACCTGCATTTGCTTGAGCTGACTTTTGGGGTTTTGAATGAGCATCAGCAACAGGGGCATTAGCATCAGATGCGTATGCAGTATTGCCAATCGAGGCCACAAGGAGGAGGGCTAGGCCACAAGCTCTAAACAAGG
>JBJOJF010000046.1:0-7346 GCA_046046735.1 Pseudomonadota bacterium | reverse complement strand
CAACCGCATCTACTCTCATCAATAAAGGATTCAGAATATTATGCGTACCAGCATAGAGGCGATCACCAATTTTTTTATCAATTGGTTTTGACTCGCCAGTAAGCAAAGATTCATCGAGAGCACTCTCATTCTCAATTAAAACGCCGTCAGCCGGTACAACATCTCCCGGAGGTACGCGTAATACTTCACCAGGATTGCAATTGACTACAGGAACTATCTCCACCTGTTGCGAAGCTGGGTAGTTAGGCAATCGCTCACAAGTTGCTGGCAATTGTTTTGCCAATGCCTCAGCTCCACCCTGCGCATCTTGTCTTGCAAGTAGCTCCACATAGCGTGCCGCCAGAATAAAGGCGACAAACATCGTAATGGAGTCAAAGTAACCTTGTCCTGAACCAGTGACTAGATTGATCGTGCCGGCCAAGAAAGCAAGTGCCAAGGCAAGTGCAATTGGTACATCCATCCCCAGCATGTGCGTATGGCGGAAGGAAGCAACACTTCGCCATGCCGCTTGAAAAATCGGCCCAGCTGAATACACCATCACTGGCACTGTTAGCGCCCAACTAGTCCAACCCAAAAGTAAATCGTACTCGGCCGTTATATCGCTATCACCAACATAGGTAGGCCACGCATACATCATGACCTGCATCATTCCTAACAATGCAACACCAAGCCTCGTGAGCAATTGACGACGTTCTTTTTTAGCACGCTCAATAGACAGGGATGGCTCAAAAGGCCAAGCCTCATATCCAATCCGCTCCACTTCAAATAACAAGCGCGCTAGACTGGTTTGCTCTGGAGAGAACTCCGCTTTTACTTTTTGACTAACGTAATTGATCTGAACATCCTTCACGCCCGGAATACGCCGTAAATGTTGTTCACATAACCATACGCAAGCCGCACAGCGAATCTTTTCCAGCCGCAAGGTAGTTTCTAAGTTGCCATCCTCGCCAGCTGGACGTGTATAACGCCCCCTTAGCGAGGGGTCATCATAGGGAGCAAGACTATCTGGAATCTCATTAGAGGCAAGGTAGGCAGCCGGCTTATCACTTGATTGAGCACGCCTGGCATAAAAAACCTCAAGACCTTCACCATGAATGGTTTGCGCAATTGCCATGCAACCAGCACAACAAAACTTTCTTGTCACACCACCAAGCTCGGCCCCATAGGAATCATTGGGCAGAATAAAACTACCACAGTGATAACAGCTATTACTTGAAGGCAAGGTATGCACCAATCTATTTACTTATTAAGAGACGACTTATTTGCCCAGCCGTTTGTTCGTTCATACAACACAAAGATCACACCCCAAATTACCACGGCAGCGTAAGCCCAAACCCATGAAACTTGGGAAGCTCTTGATCCAGTTAAATCCAATACAAAACCAAATATTGCAGGTCCCAATAAACCGCCACCGAATCCCATTAAAGAGTGCAGACCCATTGCAGCACCTTTAATATTTTCTTGTGCGCTAATAACCAAACCGGCAGTTAAGGTCGCGGAATCAGCCATGATAAAAATCGCATGGCCAATAGCCAGAGCAACAATGACCCACCAAGATTGGCCCGTTGATAAAGCCAGACTCACGCCAACGATGGCGCTAGAAATCATCACAAAAAAGATCCAGTTTTGACGACCTACTTTCAAGGCAATTTCATTTCCCAAGATGGATGAGGGAACCCCAAAGAAGTTAATCAATCCAGCCAAGGTTGTCGCTGTAACTAAAAATGGCTCGCCCGTAACGATTGCACAAAATCCAAAGAAGGCAACGATCCAGCTACGGGATGCAAATAACTCAAGCGAGTGTGCGGTATAGCCAAAAATAAATCCTGAAGCCGTTTTATCTTGCAACACTAAACGCCACTTATCGATAGGAAAGATATCTTGCAAACGAATTCGAATGGGGCCATGCCATTTTTCATGATCAAGCTTTGGAATAAAGAGGAGCACTAGTAAAAATGCAGTGAAAGGTCCGATAGCAATCAAACCAAATACATAGCGCCAACCCAAGGAATGCAAGATCCAGCCCGAACATAAATAAGAGAAGCCGGTACCAATGCCAAAAAAGGCGGTATAGAAAGCGATGTGTCTTGTGAGCTCACCAGTTTTAATTCGATCCGAGAGAATCTTTAGCCCAGGCATATAGGTACCTGCCAGGCCGGCTCCATTTAGAGCCATAAATACCAAAGCAGTCCAAAAGTTATTGGCCAATAAGCCCATACCCAATAAACCACAGGTCGCCGAAAGTCCGCCAAATAAATATACTTTTTTTGCATCCACTCGATCGGTTAATGCTGTGGCCAATGGAACCATCAGCATGTAGCCAAAGAAAAATGCACTGGCGATTAATCCAGACTGTAAATTGCTGAGCTGCCACTCATCCTGAAGCGTGGTCAATACAACTGCGTAGCAAGCAAATCCCAATAGCGCACAAGTCTGCGCCATCAGCATGAGGGGGGTATAGCCAGTAGGTTTAAAACGCATAGGAACTTACCAAATTTGATAAGTCATTCTACTCGCCCATGAAACAAGCTACACTGTAAAAAATACTCAAGGAGACCTTAATGAGACACATTAATACCATTCGCAATGCCCTCAAAATCACCGCATTTGCCTTGCTAGCTCACACTAGTTTTAGTGCTTTTGCTCAGGGCTATCCAAACAAACCAATCAAGGCGATTGTTCCTTTCGCTGCCGGAAGCGCCACCGACCAAATTGGCCGTGCCTTTGCTACCAAGATGGCCGAATCACTAGGCCAGCCCGTAGTGATTGAGAATCGCCCAGGAGCCAATGGCATGATCGGCGCTGATGTCGTTGCCAAAGCTCCTGCAGATGGTTACATGCTTCTATTTGGCACAAACAGTACTAATGCAGCACTAAAAAGCTTGGTCAAAAATCTTCCATACAACCAAGACACTGCTTTTACACCGGTCGGCTACTTTGGCTCGGTTCCACTCATAGTGGCAATCAATAACGATATCCCAGCTAAATCACTCAATGGGTTTGTCTCGCTAGCAAAAGCTGATCCAGGCAAGATGACATTTGCCTATGCAAGCACATCACAACGCGTGTCCTCTGAAATGCTCGCAAGCGTAACGGGGATCAAAATGACTGGTGTTTCTTATAAGAGCGGTCCCAATGCAATGACAGATCTCATTGGTGGTCAAGTTAATATGTTTACCGCCGACTTTGCAGTGACCCTACCCCAAGTTCAGGCTGGAAAAATTCGTGGTCTCGCAGTTACCTCCCTCAAGCGCTCACCAGCAATACCTGAGTTGCCAACAGTAAATGAAGCGCTTGGAATCAAGGGTTACGAATTAATTGCTTTCTTTGCAGCATTTGGCCCAGCTGGACTACCCCAAGATGTAGTTCAAAAGCTCAATAAAGCTATTAATGAGGCAGCAAAATCAAAGGATTTAACTGACCGATTCTCTGCAATGGGATTCGAAACTCAGCCTGGCACCCCAGCAATGCTCGAAAACAAGATTAAATTAGAAACTGCTAAATGGGCAAAAGCGATTCAAGAAGCTGGGATGCAGCCTGAATAATTATTGCTAGGAATCCGTCTGAATCTCCATGGCAAGCAGCCAGTAAGATAAGCCCTTGCCATGGGCATCTAAATTGAGAGAGAGATTCACTCCCCCATCCAGAACATCGTCAATCACGAAATTCATAGCGAAAAGTTGTGGCAATACAAATCTCTGAATTAGTCCGGGATTCCTAAATGCGAAATGTTCACGGACTTTATCTACAGTCAACTCTCTAAGCAAAAGAGGAAAGTCTTCGGGACGAAAAGCTATCACACTGATATTCGAGCGATTACCTTTATCACCTGTTCTCGCATGGGCTAATTGATACAGTGGAGTTTTTTGATTAGCCATGTTGGCCTTCGGAAAAGAACTCGTAAGATGCTTCAATTGATTCTCTGGGGATAAAGCAAACCAAGGTATTTAGACGTGGACGAATACTTGTACGTACACCCCCACCACCCGCAGGACCACAGGTATACAAGGCGGTAACCTCTCTACAAACCTTATTCGCCTCTGACTTCATCTGATGTGCAGCTGCGACCCTCAGTCGAATATCCTCGAAACCACGCTCCGAAGTAAATTGCGGTCCCTTACCTGAATCACTTGAAAAAATACTCGAAGAGCCTATGAAATCAATACGGAGATCAAGCATCCCTGCCAATCGCTCTTGAATGATCTGCGCTGCAAGACGGGCACGCTCCAGAGCATGATGGCCTGCATAAGAGATTTCTGCCTCAGCAAGCCAACCACCATCAACACAAATATTTGCCTTCAAACTATGAGGCCTTGGATGTCCACATACTTTTGATATAGACATCTTATTCAACTCTAATTGCTGAAGTTCAATCTGTGAAATATCAGCAATCACATCTGGTGTTAAATACCGTGCAGGATCATGCACCTCATAAAGCAGTTGCTCGGTTACCGTCATGCGATTAATGAGGCCTCCCGTATTTTCTGGCTTCGTGAGACAACAACTTCCGTCTTGTGAAAATTCGATAATCGGAAATCCAATATTTGCCAAGTTTGCTACGTCTTTGATTCCTGGATCAGCAAAATATCCGCCTGTCACTTGCGCTCCGCACTCAAGCAAATGCCCGGCCATAGTAGCCGCACCAAGAAAATCCCAATCTGTCCATGATTTTTTAAAGTGGGACATTAACGGCCCAACAGTAAGCGCAGGATCTGCTACCCTGCCAGTAATAACTACTTGAGCTCCAGCATTTAAAGCATCAGCGATCTCACGAGCACCAAGATAAACATTAGCACTCACTAAGTGACTGCCCTCAAGAGTGCTGACATCTTCATTACTCAGAGAACCCATGATCAAGTCACGATATTGCGAATCAGAAATATCATCACCTTTAACGATGGCGATTTTTAGCTTAGGTAAATTTTTCTCTTTAGCAATCTTGGCAATCAACCGAGCAGCTCCAATGGGGTTGGCTGCACCAAAATTACCCACAATAGAAATCTGATTGAGGACACAGTCACTTAGAACAGGTTCAATCATTTCCCTTAAAAGAGGCTCAAAACCTTTTTCAGGATCCTGTGAGCGCTCCAGCTGAGCCAAGGCCAAAGTCCTCTCGGCCAAGCTTTCAAAAATCAAAGATGCTGAGCCACCTTTTTTAATCAGCTCCTCTACTAATGGCTTCGCAACACCGAGGCGATCGCCCGAGAATCCAGCAGCGCAGGCTACGCGATAGATATCTGACAAATGAACTCTGCCTTAATTATTGTTGACTGCGATTGGGTGAGTCCTGGAAGCCGTTGGAACGATAGGTCAAGACTAGAGTATCTCGATAACCATGAGGACCAATTGGCTGAATCGGCGTGGATTCATGAATCATTCTCGAATCATTCATTAACAAGAGAGACCAAGGCTGCTCAAGCGTAAATCGCAGGCCTGCCGAACCCCCTGCATCAAATATTCGGGTCTCACCACCCTTGATGCCAACTCTATTGAGAAGAAACACTGCCACGAAATCGACACCGTCACGATGGGCGCCTTCTGGAGTTGGTCGCCCAATACCATCGGTGGTATCAATTCGAAATTGATGAGCCTCTACAAACCAGGTCTTTACAGGTTTAACGCTATTCAAAATATGGGCAATTCCTAATAACAGGGACTGCCAAGCAGGATTACCAGTCAATTGAGTTTGAGTTGGCTCAAACCATCTCTCAATGCCGCCATGTAATGCGTTGTAATCTACCGACTGCCAATGCGCACGATGCGGAGCGAGTGATAGCGAGCCCTCAGTAATTTCATAACTAGCATGGCGTCGAAAACGATAGCGCCCGCCATCTTTCAGATAAGGGTCCCTTGGCAAATCTCCCCAAAACTGATTAAGCTCCATTAATTGCTTAAGGGGCACGCCAGAAATTTGCGCCACATCCTCTGCGGAAATAATTGCAAAACCATTGCCGCGCAAAGATGGGGCCAACTCACCCAGAGGAGTTAGTGGTGGCGAAAGGTTTGAAAGGGTCATGCCCTTATTTTAGGGCATCCCCACTAAAGTCGTTGCCTAGGGGATCAAATTTAAGCGACCCCGGACATCCCCAACATGTCCCTTTAGGTCATATAACTCTTTTGCATCCAGCATCGAGACTTTGATGTTGCCCACCCTTCGCTCAATATCCGCCAGATCCTTGAAGTTTTTCTCCTTCAGCTCAGGATTGAAGGCATTTCGCTCAATCACTTTGAGCTCTTCATAAACCCGAGATAACTTCAAACGTAATAGTAAGTTTTTAGCGGCCGGAATATAAGTAAACAGAGGAATCAAAATAACTAGCAAAGGGATGACAATCTTGGCAAAACGTCCTATCCACACGGCAGTCCAAAAAGGAAGATGGCGGTGTAAAAAAGAAGGTCCATCCTTTAGATAAATCTCTGCATCTACGTGAAGAGGAAAATCTAGGCCAGTGCCTGAAGGAAATTCTCCAGGCTTTTGTAGGTATGAATAAGATTTCAAGATATCGTATGTATCCCCTAGCAAAAGAGTAACTAGGGCTGGGCTCATATCCTGCTTACCTACTAAGGTAGCCGTTGCCGCCAAAACTTGAATATCCTGCCTCGGCAGATCGTAAGCAATACTTACTACACCCCGAGGCACAGTTACCTTAGATAGATATGGGAAGAGATGGACGTAAGCATCCGCCTGCTCAAAACTCATCAAACGAATATTGGGAGTTTCATAAAAGTTTTTTAGAATCGGCGCCTCAGGAGAGCTCACCAAAAATATGACATCTATCTCACCTTTCTTGAACTTCTCCAGCGCTTCTAGTGGCTTTAATTTCTCCGCAACAAAATCCGCAGTAGTTAAGACGCTCGCCCGAATTAACTCAGCAGCTAAGGCCAAAGTCCCACTTCCCTCATTGCCAATAGAAACCCGTTTACCCTTGATCTGACTTAATAAATTCAGCTTGCCACCCTCAGCCTTAAATGCCGATTCCCGATACCAAACCCACATCGGTTCGTAAAAGACGCCAGCAATGGAAACCAGATTTGGGTATTTGGCTAGATCAGCAACGCCACCTTGCACCATCGCAAAATCGACCCCGGAATACGGATCATTTAACAAGGTCAAATTATCAGCAGTTCCGCCGGTGGTTCGAAGCTTAAGTGAAACACCCTCTTCAGCAAGCTCACTTTGTAGTTTCTCGCCAAACTTTTGATATAAGCCCGTAGGAAATCCAGTGGCTAACTCAATTGAACGAGGCGGCGGTGGAATCAATATCCAAAGAATGGCAAAAAGTATGCTGATCAGAGCAACGAGCGCAACAGCCATTGCTATCGGGTTATAGATATTTTTACGGACA
>JBJOJF010000045.1:0-2864 GCA_046046735.1 Pseudomonadota bacterium | reverse complement strand
ATTGAGTGGTTTTTCAGAAATTGGCTTGGTCTCAGCATCGCCTGGGTTGAGTTTGAGCATCCGAGCTGCAGACTCTTCCAACTTTGTCGCCAAACCTTTGCGGCTATATTCGCGCATTGATAGAAGGCGCAAAGCCCGAGCTTTAAGACTCGGGCTTTGTTTCTTACTTTTTTTTACGTCGCTATCTAGCTCCGACATCGAACTATTACGCTTCCTCTTCTTCGCTAACGACGTCGCTCACAACTGCTGTTCCGGCCTTAACGCCCAACTTCTCGCGAATCTTAGCTTCAATGTCTTGAGCAATTGCTGGGTTCTCTTTTAAGAACTCACGCACATTATCTTTACCTTGACCGATGCGATCACCGTTGTAGCTATACCAAGAGCCTGATTTCTCTACGATATCGGCTTCTACGCCCATATCGATAATTTCACCTTCTCTTGAAATGCCAGCGCCGTACATGATGTCAAATATTGCCTCACGGAATGGTGGGGAGACCTTGTTCTTAACTACCTTCACGCGAGTCTCATTACCAACCACTTCATCGCCCTTCTTAATACTGCCAATACGGCGAATATCTAAACGCATAGAGGCATAGAACTTCAGCGCATTACCGCCTGTGGTGGTCTCAGGGGAGCCAAACATCACACCGATCTTCATGCGAATTTGATTAATAAAGATAACGGTTGTATTGGTACGCTTAATAGCGCCTGTCAACTTGCGCAAAGCCTGACTCATTAAACGAGCCTGGAGTCCAGGTAATGAATCGCCCATATCTCCTTCGATCTCCGCGCGTGGAACCAAGGCGGCTACAGAGTCAATTACGATCAGGTCAATTGATCCCGAACGCACCAATGCATCTGCAATTTCTAAGGCCTGCTCACCAGTATCTGGTTGAGAGATCAGCAAATTATTTACATCAACACCAAGGCGTGAAGCGTACTGCACATCCAATGCGTGCTCGGCATCAATAAATGCACAGGTACCGCCAATCTTTTGCATTTCAGCAATGGCGTGCAAAGTTAAAGTTGTCTTGCCTGATGATTCTGGACCGTAAATCTCAATCACGCGCCCACGTGCTAAGCCGCCAACTCCAAGTGCAATATCCAAACCCAATGAACCACTTGAAACTACTTGAATATCTTGATGAATCTCTGCATCGCCCAATCTCATGATTGAGCCCTTACCAAATTGCTTCTCAATTTGCGCTAAGGCTGCAGTCAGTGCCTTTTGCTTGTCTCCACTCATGCCGTCAAATTCTGATGAGGCTGATTTTTTCTTATCATCCAAGGCCATTTTTTAATTCCTTTTCGCTATGTATTGGGCTTTTTCCCGAAGTTTCTGTACTTTTTAACAACTTAGAAGTTACTGTATATAAAAACAGTAGTATTTGCAAGGAACTTTTTCTACCTTATGACTTATTTTTTAATAGGTCTGAGCTGACACCCAAACGAGCCCAATATAAGAATAAGGGGATTGCGAGGCCCCAGACGATTGCCAAGAGAATCAGGCCGCCTGTTTGACCATTTGGTCCCCAAGCGCCTGCGCCCATACGAATACCGGCTTCATAAGATAAGGGGCCTGCAATGGCGCCTAAGATAGCGCTTACGACTGGTCGCCCTCGCAACCAAGACAAAGAGCCATTAATAGTGCTTGCCACTAAAGCCCAGAGCGTCCACATCCATACCGGTGACAAATAAACGCTCGGCCAGGCATCCTCGAAACTCAGAAATCCCAGATTGGCAATAAGTGTGTCAGCACTTACTCCCAATAGGACTGCTTTAAATATAAGTTTGCTCTCTAAAGCAGGACTTTGGCAACGCCAAACATGGATGGCAATGTAGGCCAAGGTGCCAACAACCGGCCATAGCACTTGCTGATTGGCTGCACCGATGATGCAAGCGAACCAACCTAACTGGAAAAACACAAAATTCCAAAATTTAGCCATCGATCGAGCCCAAGCAAGACTGTCTAAGAAAAAGGCCACTGCCGATGGGCAATGGCCTTTTGATTTGGTGGCGAATCAGGGATTTGAACCCCGGACCTGCGGATTATGATTCCGTCGCTCTAACCAGCTGAGCTAATTCGCCGAAGGTGAGATTTTAGCTTATTTGGCCAAAATGCTCAATTTATCCGCTTTCGCCCTAAATAAAGAGGCATCAAACAATCCTAATAACCAAATCCGGCAAATTATCAATACTGCAACGAACCACATCGCCTCTTACGACCGGACCCACATTCTCTGGAGTGCCTGAATAAATAATATCCCCAGGGAAAAGTTCATTTGCTTCGGAGAGCTTTGAAATCTGCTCAGCTACAGACCAAATCATCTGATCCAAATTGGCCTTTTGCTTTACGACTCCGTTTACAGAAAGTGAAATAGCACCCTTGGTAAAGTGCCCCACTTGGCTTACTGGGAATATCGGGCCAATCGGTGCAGAACGATCAAATGATTTACCGATCTCCCAAGGTTTTTTCTGATCCCCCATAAAACGTTGCAAATCACGACGAGTCATATCGAGACCCAAGGCATAACCGTAGATATGGTCTAAAGCATTTTGCGGAGAAATATTTTTGCCACCCTTCTTCAAGGCTGCAACCAACTCAACCTCGTAGTGATAGTTTTTAGTCAACGAAGGGTATGGATGATCAACGATCTTGTTTGGCGCAACGAACTGAATAGCATCAGTAGGCTTTTGAAAAAAGAATGGTGGCTCACGTGTTGGATCAGACCCCATCTCACGGGCATGCGCCGCGTAGTTTCTACCAATACAGTAAATACGACGGACCGGAAACTCAGCATCACTTCCCGCGATTGGAATAAAAGTTTGTTCTACAGCAAATGGTGTCTTGACTGCTCCTGCAG
>JBJOJF010000044.1:0-2816 GCA_046046735.1 Pseudomonadota bacterium | reverse complement strand
TGCAAGTGCTGAGAGATTTTTACAGTCTTTGCAAAGTACGGATAAATCTACAATATCTTGTGCAATTTTGGACGTCAGAATGTCTGGAATGTCTGGGCTCGAATTACAGGAGCGCCTTATCAGTGAAAATCTCCCGATGCCAGTAGCATTTATTACTGGTCATGGCGATGTTTCCATGGCGGTCTCCACAATGAAACGCGGTGCAGTAGATTTCATTGAAAAACCATTTAAAGAAAATGATCTTTGTGGATTAGTTGATCGTATGCTTGCTAAAGCTCGCATTGATTATTCACAAGCAAGTCAACGCAAAATCACTCAAAGCCTCTTAAGTAAATTAACTGGTCGCGAGCGCCAAGTGCTCGAGCGTATCGTAGCAGGCCGACTTAACAAGCAAATTGCAGACGACCTCGGTATCTCAATTAAAACGGTTGAGGCACACCGCGCCAATATTATGGAAAAGCTCAACGTCAATACTGTTGCCGACCTCTTGCGTTTGGCACTCTCCGATCCTCAACCTAATTAATTTACCTCCATGCCTGCACAGCTTCTTGATGGAAACCTGCTTTCTAAAAAAATTCGTGCGGAAATTGCTGCACGTGGCGCCATTGTTACCGCCAAAGGAACCAGACCGGGTCTAGCCGTGATTGTTGTTGGCGAGAACCCAGCAAGTCAGGTGTATGTTCGCAACAAAGTTAAAGCCTGCGAGGATGTTGGATTCCATTCTGTTTTAGAACGCTATTCTGAAGACTTGGGTGAGGAAGAGCTGCTTGCTCGTATTGCTATGCTGAATGCAGATCCATCCATCCACGGAATCCTCGTTCAACTCCCCCTCCCTGAACATATTGCCTCTGAGCGCGTACTTGAAGCCATTGCTCCTGAGAAGGACGTAGACGGCTTCCACGTTGCCAATGCGGGCGCATTAATGGTTGGACAGCCTGAATTCAAGCCTTGCACCCCTTATGGCTGCATGAAGATTCTGGAAAGCATTGATTACCCTATTCGCGGTGCTCGTGCTGTCATTGTTGGTGCCTCTAATATTGTTGGCAAGCCAATGGCAATGCTCTTATTGCAAGCAGGCGCAACCGTCACGATTTGCAACAGCAAGACCAGGGATCTTGCACATCACACTAAGGATGCGGATATTCTTGTTGTCGCTACTGGTAAACCCAAAATGATTACTGGCGACATGGTTAAAAGTGGTGCCGTAGTGATTGATGTTGGCATTAACCGACTGCCCGATGGGAAGCTCTGTGGCGATGTCGATTTTGATGCGGCTCAGTACATTGCCGGGTGGATTACCCCCGTACCAGGTGGCGTTGGTCCAATGACTATCACCATGCTGCTGATGAATACCCTGGAAGCTGCTGAGAAGGCTTCAAGACACTAAGTAACTTTGTCATTCAGCTTGGCAAAAATTCTTACTGTCCATTAAGCTAGAGGGATGAATACATATCCCTCTGTCCATTTACCTGAAGACTTAAAGAGCAATCCCCTACTCAGCTTTGGCCGCGGTATTGCCCAATATTCTCAGATCAAACCTGAGCACATTACCCCTGCCATAGAGTTCTTGCTAAAGCATGCTCAAGATGCGGTAGATGCAGCCTCAAATTCCAAAACCTTGGCAAGCTGGGATAAGCTCGTCGAACCTTTAGAGGATGCAACCGAAGCACTGAGCAGGTCTTGGGGCGTGATATCTCACCTTAATAGCGTTGCAGATACACCTGAACTCAGGGCAGCGTACGGTGCCATGCTCCCACAAGTGACTGCATTTTTTTCCAGCTTAGGACAAAACCTTGCGCTCTATCAAAAATTTAAAGAGTTGAGTCAGAGTAATGATTTTGAAAAACTCAGCAAGGCGCAGAGAAAAGTAATTGAGAACTCCTTGAGAGATTTTAGACTTGGAGGTGCCGAATTATCCGATGCGGAAAAACCGCGCTTTGCCACAATACAAGATGAACAAGCTATCTTGGGTAAGACTTTCTCAGACCACGTTTTAGATGCAACTGATAAATTTGTGCACCTCATTAGCGATGAGATGGAGTTAGTTGGATTACCCGAGGATGTAAAAGCAGCCGCCGCAGATACTGCGGAGCAAAAAAACTTGAAAGGTTGGGCATTTACCCTGCATTTTCCGTCCTACTATCCAATCATGCAGTACTCCGAAAATCGTGCCTTACGTAGCTTGATGTATGAGGCTTATGTAACCAGAGCATCTGATCTTGGACAGCAATACGCTCAAGGTGATATTGCCTGGGATAACACTCAAAACATTCTTGATCAGTTGCGCCTGCGTGATGAAGAGGCGCAGATGCTTGGCTTTAAGAATTATGCGGCATTGAGTTTGGCAGCAAAAATGGCTGGTTCCGTAGAAGAAGTAGATACTTTCTTAATTAACTTTGCCAACAAGTCAAAACCTTTTGCGCAACGAGATTGGGATGAGCTGAACGCATTTGCAAATAGTGAGATAGGCTTAACCGATGGGATGCAGCCCTGGGATATCGCTTTTGTTTCAGAGCGCCTGAAACAAGCGCGCTACTCTTTCTCGGAGAACGAACTCAAACAATACTTCCCATTACCCAAAGTATTGGATGGCTTATTTGGAGTCATTCAAACCCTCTTCAGCGTCAAAATTGAGGAAGCTGAACTCCCGACTTGGCATTCAAATGTCCAATCCTTTTCAGTAAAGGATATGACTGGAGAAATCGTAGCCTATTTTTATTTAGACCCCTATGCCCGCCCCGGCAAGCGAGGCGGAGCATGGATGGATGACGCCCGAGGTCGCAGAGAACTACTTAATGGCGAGGTTCAAGTTCCGG
>JBJOJF010000043.1:0-4414 GCA_046046735.1 Pseudomonadota bacterium | reverse complement strand
TGGTGCTGGTGCTGGTGCTGGTGCTGGTGCCGGTGTTGGTCCCGGTGTTGGCTTGTTGATAGTTGGTTTTGTAGGTTCCGGCTTAACCGGCTGCGTTGGCGTGTCAACTTGTGCGACTTGCACAAGCGGTTTAAGAGGAGCGACTGGAATTAGATTTCTGTTCCCTGTCACTGTGACATGGTGTAACTTAGACTCCATGCTGCGCATCTTTTGATTAATTTCTTTTTGCGCGCAGATCTCTACTTCTTGCATTGAAACAGCACCAGAGTTGTTTAAGTCTTGTGCTTTTCCCAAAAGGCAGTCTCTAACGGCCTGTGTTGCAAAGCCCCCCTTTCCTGGCTCATCCCAACTGACCTCATTGGGCCTCGAGGAGGAAATTTGCACAAAGTTTTCTTGCAACCCGCCTAATCGAGTCACTTCTGACAACATACCTCGAGTGGCAACGGGATTATTAACCGCTACACAATTATCAGCGTTAGGACCATTTTTGGAGAAGAACTTAGCTGTTAGTTTCGGACCACTCATGCTCCTTGATGCACCGGAGGATGTCATGACGCCTTGCGAAAAACAAGCGTCGATCATTGTGATTACTTTGTCTGCTGACTTGGTTAATTTCTGGGTTGCATTTGCAAACTCAGTGTTGGTAATTATTTCTGTGCCCTCGTAAGTCAACAAGCCCTCGGTACAAGTTCCCGTATTGGGATTGAACTGTCGTACGCCATGACCCGAAAAATATACTAGGGTTCTAGAGCCTTCAGGATTTGAATCACCAAATCCCTTGAGTGCCGCCATAATATTGGCTTTGGTGGCCTGCGAGTCTGTTAAAAATTGAAAGTTTGATTCGGGGATACCCATTGCGGACGCTATTTTTTTTGCGCTTTCAATGTCGTAGGGAACGCCTAGCAAGGGGTCAGCTTGTGACTGAGCACTGTAATTGGATAAACCAATAATAAGTGCTTTGCGGTTTTTAAATGTTTGAGCACTTACGGTGAAGTGCAAAGCCATTAAAGCAATCAGGGGTAGTAAAAATCGTTTCAACATATAAAACTCCTAATTTAATCGGGCAATGACATAACCTTCAAGGCTCAATATCTCAACCATCTGCAATACCGAGTCGCGGTCAAGTTGTTTGATAGGTTCGGTCAATTCGTCGTACGGCACCAAATTAGGATGGTGCTTGCGTTTATTGTCTCGCAATGCGTTGAGGGTCCAGCCATCAAGAACGCGATCGGCCCACCATCGGTCATGTTCCATCCGCGCTAATAATTCCAATTGATCCTGTTGGAGCACGACAGGCTCGGCGAGAGCTTCTTTTGACACAACGCTATACCCTAACGCACGCATTTTCACCTCAAAGTGATCAGCCGTAATGCGATTGGCATTCCGTGCCGTCTCTGGAAGTTGCGCCCAAGGCCTGTTAAATGGTGCAGGCTGTCGGCCGGGTTCTTTTTCACATTCAAGCAGATCTTTTGCGCAATAACCCTCGTGGAATTGACGTGCCCGTGAATCGTCCACTTCAGAAATGAGGTGACCGCCCTCTTTGCTGGAGGCTTCTGACTTTTGTAAATCAGATGGCACCAACGAGAAAACATGGAAGCAGCCCCTATGTTGACCGTTCACTGAGTAGTCAGAAAGCACACAGCCTCCTGGTGGATCGAGTGCAACGACTTGGGGGACAATGAGATCACTTTTTGGATCTCGTGCATGTAATCTATTGACAAGTAGGCGCGCAAATCTCAAATTGGCAATTTCGTCTTTTGTACAGACGTATGCCATAGTCACAGGCCTTTGGTCAAACAACCATCGGTCGACGTCGTCTTCTGTAATTTCCTCAATCTTTAGTTCCTGAGTTTCCACCTGAACTAAAGATGATAACTGAGGACAAGCATCAAGCATCTCGCGCCATTGTTGCTTCACATTTCTATCAATGACTGTCACCTTCGGTTGCTTACCGCTACGATAGTGACCAATGCGAGCAAGCTGAAGCAAAATTGACTGCCCAACCGATCCCAAGCCAACCAAAACCAAATGAATACCGGCGTCATCACTGAGTGCGACCGGCAAATCTGGCGGATGATTTTGCAAGATTCGCCTGGCGGTGAGTTCTGCTTCGTTAAAGATGCGAATTCGCGGAAGACTGTCATTTTCGAAATAATCTTCCAGTCTGAATCTTCTCTTCACAGACAAGGGCTCAATCAGACACTTGCACTCTAGCTCAGAGTTATTTACCGTATGACTAAACGCTGAGCGGGTAAGGGCAATGTTGTCGCCATAATGGTCACGCATGGCAATCAACATACTCGCGCGTTGTACACCCGTTGCGGCGAGTACATCCGCCATGGCCAAATCTTCAGTCAACAAAGTAACGCCCGCCTCCCACAACTTGGTTCGGTTGCTTTCGTCGACTGAATTTAAGTTTAGAACAACAGAATGCGAGGCGGCCATCGAGAGCGCTAATTCAATGGCCAAAGCACTTTTATCAACTTCGAATCCGGCAGAATTTGATGAATGGCTTCCCGTATTTGAAGGCGAGCTTTCCTCACTCTTACCCGCAATGATGACGACGTGTGATCGCACCATATGTCGGGCGGCAAAGTTATCCCATTTCAACCCAGCGGTTGACATGTAAACGCGAACCCCGGCCCACGCCAATGTTGCGTTGAACAACAGGTGCATCTTCTTTGCCCAACCTTCAGCATTTTCAGAATCGGATGTTAAGGTCTCCAAAATAGAGACCCACACCGAAATGGCTTCAGCATCGACTTTGGGTCTCATACCTTCTTCAACAGCAAAACCAAAGACGGTAAGAAGACAAAAAACCAGAAGTACCAGCCCCCATTTCTCAATAAAAACAATCAATTTTTTGATCCACATAGCTGGTTCCTAAATACAGTTCATTTATCCAAAGTTGCAACAATTAATTAAGGCGTCATGAAAATCAAAAGGAGTCTACTAAATATTCATGTAAAATTTGGAACAATAATTATTAAGCCTCGGATGCTGACATTTAAAAATATTTGTCTGGCCTGTGAGAAATAGTTTAACCAAGCAAAAAAGGAGTGTCTATGGCTCAAACAAAATGCCATAACTGCGGTTATCCATGGGCAGTTGCTGACGATAATTGTCCAAACTGCGGCGCCCATAACAGTGGGTGCTTCATCACAACATCAGTTTGCCAATCTCTTGGCAAAGAAGATGATTGCTCAGAATTACAGATACTGAGAGCTTTTCGAGATGATTATGTTGCTAGCGTTCCCGATGGCAAACGTGAAATTGAACACTATTACAAAGTTTCGCCACTGATTGTTAACAATATCAACGCATTACCCAATCGAGATGCTGTTCTTTCCTTGATTAACGAAAAACACTTAAAGCCAGCCATTGAATTGATTCTTAATGGCAGAAATCACGAAGCTTACTTGCGTTACAAACGCATGGTGAACGATCTTGAAGAAATCTACGGATAGGTATAAAAATGTATGGACTTTTCTCTATCCCCTTTTTCTCCCGCAGCCAAATGAATTCCAAGGAAAAGAGCTTAATACTCAGGGCTTGCGTTTCAGTTGCTTGTGCTGACGGTGACATGTCGACTGGAGAAATCGAGACCTTAAAATCAAGTGCAGCTGATTTTGGTGGTTTCCACGCTGGTGACATTGATAAAGCCATTGCTGAAAACAAGGGGCTCGATGCTGTACTTCTCCAGGACCTGAAGGCCCTCCCCCCCCAAAAAGCACATGTACTGCTAAAGTCCGTTTTTCTGATTAGCAACGCAGATGGCAACATAACTGAACATGAACTGGCATCGATCAAGAAGATCAGCGATGTAGTTATGCCCGGTAAGCCATGGTCGGTTGTGCATCAATGGATCGGGAGCTACAAAACATTTGTAGACGCTACACGAACCCTCTTTGCAGAAAACTAACTTTTTAGTTTCTTTGAACCTGGGGTTTAGCATAAGTGCATTTACATAGGGGTAATCATAGGTGCCAAAACTATGATTACTCCCAAAAGCTCAGGAAGTGCCAAAGATCACTTCCTTAACAGCTGTGCTGGCATTTCACTAAGTGCCTTTTTGAACATCACAATCACTGGATTTCTGAGCTTCAAGTTTGCTTCGAACCGGCTAATCAGTTTGTTCAACGAATACGCCGAATCGATAGAAATCAAAGCTAAATTTAGCAATGATGATAGATACATCGTCGGACCTGTACATGCCATCTGCGCTGTTCTAGGGAGTCTCACAGCTTTACCCCAATTTGCAAAGACAAATTCTTCAGTGGATAACGCTGCAATTGTGTACTCTGCAATCACGATGGTAGATGCCTGGATCGATAGCGGCAAAAAGAGTGCCGGCTACAAGTTTGAATACATTCGCTTGGTACAAGATCTCTTGGAATTTGGTCCTGCGGCCTCC
>JBJOJF010000042.1:0-2720 GCA_046046735.1 Pseudomonadota bacterium | reverse complement strand
GGTGACTTTAGTAGCCGCATTTGTTCCTTTGGCTTTTGGCGTGTATTGGTCAAGAGCGAATTCTTTAGGGGGATTGTTGGCGGTAGTTGGGGGTCTTACGGTCTGGATCAGCTGCGAAACTTTGGCGCCGGATGCCATCATGCCGCCACAATTGGCCGGTCTCATGGCCAGTATTGCAGGCATGCTTTTAGGTAGCTTGGTACCCAGAGATCAATTAAAGGCGATTTAGGACAATAGTTGCTTAAAAAATAGGCAACCATAATTGCTGCAGCGCAAAAAGCCAATTAAAATGTCAGTAATTCAAAATTTTTAGTTCTTATGGAGTTCCTATGAAAATCTGTGTGATCGGTGGGGGTGGCGCTATTGGCGGTTACCTGGCTGTCATGTTGGCGCGAGCAGGCAATGATGTCACTGTTGTAGCTCGAGGCGCAACTTTAGCGGCGATTAAAGAGCGTGGTCTTGCTCTGATTATGGATGACCAGCCAGAGCCTTTGGTTGCCCAAGTAAAAGCAGTGGAAAAAATTCGTGATGCTGAAACTCCGGATGTAGTCATTCTGGCAGTGAAGGCGCATCAAGTGGAGCCGATCATTGATGACTTGGCTGCGATCATGGGGCCAGAAACCATTTTGATCCCAATGCAAAACGGAATTCCTTGGTGGTATTTCCAGAAGCTGGGTGGCGATTACCAAGACCACTCCGTTGAAACAGTGGATGCTGGTGGTGTTGCTAAAAATGCCATTAATCCAAATAACATTATTGGTTGCGTAGTTTATCCAGCAACCTTTACACAAGCCCCTGGCGTCATTCGTCACGTGGAAGGCAACCGCTTCCCGTTGGGTGAGCTGGATGGCAAGACTACAGAGCGCATTCAGAAGATGTCCGAGATGATGGGCGCGGCTGGATTTAAGTCACCCATCTTGGATGACATTCGTTCAGAGATCTGGCTCAAGCTTTGGGGCAATATGACTTTCAATCCAATCAGCTCTCTGACTCACGGTACCTTGGAAGGTATCTGCCAATACCCATTAACCAAAGAGTTAGCGCGCAACATGATGGCAGAAGCACAGACCATTGCAGAGAAGTTGGGCGTTACTTTCCGTGTTGATATTGAGCGTCGTATCGCAGGCGCTGAAAAAGTTGGTAAACACAAAACCTCTATGTTGCAAGACTTAGAGGCTGGTCGTAGTTTGGAGATTGATGCTTTGTTAGGTTCAGTGATTGAGCTAGGCAAGATCACACAAACTCCAACCCCTTGCTTGAATACCGTTTTTGCTTTGACGAAGTATCTGGATGAAAACGTCCAAGCTTCTAAAGGCAGCTTAGCGTTGCCTTCAGTATCAGGCTACTAAAAAGTAAAGCTACTGCAAATAAAAAACCCTTGCTACTTAACATAGCAAGGGTTTTTGCTTTTCTGGGCTCTAAATTACTCGAAGCGATTATCGAGTTGTCCTACGCCTTCAATGATGATGCTGACATTGCTACCAGGCTTCATTGAGCCGACGCCTACGGAAGTACCACAAGCAATGATATCGCCTGCTTCGAGTGGCACATCTTGTGAGATCAGGCTGACCAATTTTGCAGGCGAGAAAATCATATCTGCAATTGGGTAGTTTTGACGCTCTTGATCATTCAGGATTGTCTTGATGCTTAACTTGCTTGGGTCTACATAAGTAGTGATGTAAGGGCCAAATACACCAAAGGTATTAAAGCTTTTTGCGCGTGTCCACTGGGCATAACCAGGATCGCGATTCAGAATTTCAATAGCTGTTACATCGTTAATGCAGGTGTAACCAAAAATTGCCTTTGCAGCCTCTGCTTCATCTACCTCATGACAGCGCTTACCGATCACAATACCAAGTTCGCCCTCATAAACTACTTTTCCTGTGTAGGATTTGGGCGTGCGAATTACTTGGTTTGCCGCCAAGAATGAGTTATTCCCTTTGAGAAAGTACAAAGGCTCGGCTGGTACCGCATGTTCAAGCTTGGTGACTAAGGCATGAAAGTTATCCACCATGGCAACCATTTTTGAAGGGGTGCATGGGATGTCGATCGTGACATCAGCCAGTTTGAGTGTTTCGCCGGTAGCTTTGGCCCCATTGAATAAATCACCTTCGTACACGGCGATTTGGTCGCCCTGCACCTGTCCTAAACCACTTTTTCCTTGATGCTGAAATCTAAGCCACTGAGCCATAATAAGTTCCTATGAAGTTAAATATTTGATATGCAATATCTTACAGGGATGAATTGATGTCTAAGACTTCTGAGCTTGAATTTGCACCAGAACAGGATCGGCCGGTTCGATATATGGAGCGCACCCGAAGTTATTACTTGGGTTTGGGTTACGAAAATCCTTATGTTTGGGCTCACTATCTTGATGTGCCCTTTGCCCCTCTCAAAAAGCCTCTAGCTCAATCAGTGCTGGGTCTTATTACTACGGCCGTTCCATACGACGCAAATAAGGGTCCACAGGGTCAAGGTGCTCCTTACAACTCAACGGCTAAGTTTTATCAGCCGTACCAACAATCCATCGAAGGGAAAGTTGATTTACGGATTGCTCATGTCGGCATTGATCGCAAGAATGCGAATATGGAGGATGTTAATTGTTGGTTTCCGCTCGAAGCTGCTAAGAGAGTAGTTACTGCTGGAGGGGTGAAGGCAATCTCGCCGAATTTTTATGGCTTACCTACCAATCGGAGTCAGCGCCACACATTGGAAATTGA
>JBJOJF010000041.1:0-8254 GCA_046046735.1 Pseudomonadota bacterium | reverse complement strand
TAGCTTTGCTGGACAGTGGTGGATGAAGGTATGGAATCGATTTATGAATCGCATTCCTATCGTGCGCTCAATTTATTCCAGCGTGCAGCAAGTATCTTCCACTCTATTTTCTGGCAGTGGTCAGGCTTTTAGTAAAGCACTGTTGATTCGTTATCCACACGCTGACTCATGGGCAATTGCTTTTCAGACGGGCATACCTGCTAAGGAAGTTGCTGCTAAGTTGGGCGATGATTATGTCAATGTGTTTTTGCCAACCACTCCAAATCCAACTTCTGGATTTTTCATGATTGTGCCTCGCGCTCACACCATCGAATTAGAGATGAGTGTTGAAGAGGCGCTTAAGCATATTGTTTCTATGGGCTCCGTGCCCCCCACCAGTTCAACTGGTTTGACTGCAATTGGGTCAAGCCATCATCTTTGATTTATAGGAAATTGTTATGTCGATGCGAAGCCATACCTGCGGTCAGGTAACTGAGTCACTTATTGGTAAAGAGGTAACCCTCTCTGGATGGGTTAATCGCCGCCGTGACCATGGTGGAGTGATCTTTATTGATTTACGTGATCATCAAGGTTTTGTACAGGTCGTTTGTGATCCAGATCGACCAGAGATGTTTGCCTTAGCTGAGCAGGTACGTAATGAGTTTTGTATTCAGATCAAAGGCCTAGTGCGCGCACGCCCAGCTGGCACGGAGAATAACGATTTAGTGAGTGGTAAGGTTGAAGTGCTCTGCCATAGCTTAGTGATCTTAAATGCTTCTATTACTCCTCCATTCCAACTGGAAGACGAGAATCTTTCAGAGACAACGCGTTTAACGCATCGTGTATTAGATTTACGTCGCCCACAGATGCAAAAGAATCTGCGTCTACGTTACAACGTTGCTATGGAGTGCCGTCGCTATTTGGATGCTGCGGGCTTTATTGATATTGAAACGCCAATGTTAACTAAGAGCACTCCTGAAGGCGCTCGTGACTATTTAGTGCCTTCTCGTGTTCATGATGGCCAGTTCTTTGCTTTACCTCAATCACCTCAGTTGTTTAAGCAGTTATTGATGGTTGCAGGATTTGATCGTTATTACCAAATTACCAAGTGTTTCCGCGATGAAGATTTGCGTGCTGATCGTCAGCCTGAATTTACGCAGATTGACTGTGAGACAGCGTTCTTGGACGAATTAGAAATTCGTGAGTTGTTTGAAAACATGATTCGTCATATTTTCAAAATCACGATGAATGTCGAATTACCAAATCCATTTCCAACCATGCCTTACTCTGAAGGTATGGCACGCTTTGGATCGGACAAGCCAGATTTGCGCGTGAATTTTGAATTCACTGAATTAACAGATTTGATGAAAGATGTTGATTTCAAAGTGTTCTCAGGCGCTGCCAATCAAGAAGGTGGTCGCGTAGTTGGTTTATGCGTACCTGGTGGCTCAGAAATTAGTCGCAGTGAGATTGATGACTACACTCAATTCGTTAGCATCTATGGCGCTAAAGGTTTGGCCTGGATTAAGGTGAATTCTGTTGCTGAAGGCCGCAATGGCTTGCAGTCTCCAATCGTCAAGAACTTGCATGACGCTGCGATTGAAGGAATTCTGAAGCGCACCGGCGCAAAAGATGGCGACATTATTTTCTTTGGTGCGGATAAAGAAAAAGTCGTTAACGATGCAATTGGTAACTTGCGACTCAAGATTGGTCACTCCGCTTGGGGTAAGGCACATGGCTTATCAACAGAAGGTTGGAAGCCATTATGGGTAGTAGATTTCCCAATGTTTGAATACGATGAAGATAACGCTCGCTGGGTTGCTTGCCATCATCCATTTACCAGCCCTAAAGATGAACATATGCAGTACCTGGAATCCAATCCTGGTAAGTGTTTAGCCAAAGCCTACGACATGGTTCTGAACGGCAGTGAGATTGGTGGCGGATCCGTTCGTATTCATCAAGAGGTAGTGCAGAGTCAGGTATTCCGTGCGCTGAAGATTGGCGCAGAAGAAGCGCAGGCTAAGTTTGGCTTCTTATTAGATGCTTTGCAGTATGGCGCACCTCCTCATGGTGGTATTGCATTCGGTCTGGATCGCATCGTAACAATGATGACAGGTGCTGAATCTATTCGTGATGTGATCGCCTTCCCTAAAACACAACGTGCACAGTGTTTATTGACTCAGGCTCCTAGTCCAGTGGACGAGCGTCAGTTACGTGAGTTGCATATTCGCTTGCGCCAAGCAGCTCCTGCCGCATAAGAAGGTATTTAAAGTATCTTGAAAATCCCCATTTCGGTTTTAGTCGTTATCTATAAATCGAATGGGGAGGTCTTGCTAATAGAGCGGGCCGATAAAGCCAATTTCTGGCAATCCGTCACCGGTAGTCTAGATTCTCCTGATGAGGATCTCAGCTGTGCGGCCGCGCGGGAAGTGCAAGAGGAAACGGGTATAGACGTTCAGTCTCTACCGCCGGGTGCATTAAATAATATGCATCATCAAATTGACTATGAAATCTATCCTCAATGGCGTCATCGCTATGCTCCTGGCGTGACCAGTAATACCGAACATTGGTTTTCTTTATTGGTGCCTGATAACACTCAGGTCACATTGGCGCCTAGGGAGCATGTGGCTTATCAATGGCTCCCATATCAAGACGCGGCGGCTAAGTGTTTTTCACGCAGTAACGGTGAAGCAATTCTGAAGTTGTTCTCAGCGACAAGACATGGAAATGGCTAATATACATAGATGAGACATTCATCCGGGCATCATCACTCAAGAGTTGATTCAAAGCCTTCGCAAGGTAGCGACTGGAAAGTCATTCGCGATTTACTTCCTTACTTACTGGAATACAGATTTAGAGTTGCGCTTGCATTAAGTTGTTTGGTTGCGGCTAAGGTTGCCAATCTCGGAATTCCGATTTTGATGAAGCACTTAATTGATGCTTTAAACATCAAGGTAGATTCTCCACAGACTTTGCTGGTAGTCCCGGTGGGATTAATTCTGGCGTACGGATTACTGCGACTTTCTGCATCTCTATTTACGGAATTACGTGAATCCTTATTTGCTCGCGTTACCCAAAATGCAGTGCGTAAGGTTGCGCTA
Organism: Pseudomonadota bacterium; assembly: GCA_046046735.1. Lineage (GTDB taxonomy): Bacteria > Pseudomonadota > Gammaproteobacteria > Burkholderiales > Burkholderiaceae > Polynucleobacter. The sequence goes on along the minus strand of JBJOJF010000041.1, from coordinate 5,174 downwards.
CAGGTCTTTGAGCATTTGCATGCCCTGGCTTTAAGTTTTCATTTAGCCCGTCAAACCGGTGGTGTAAGTCGAGATATTGAGCGTGGAACCCGTGGCATTCAGTCGCTAATTTCCTATTCCCTATATAGCATTCTGCCAACTCTGATTGAGTTTTGTTTGGTCTTAGGCTATTTGGCTTATTCGTACGATATTTGGTTTGCAGCGATTACTTTGGTGGCACTGGTGTTGTACATCAGCTTTACGGTAGTAGTGACAGAGTGGCGTACTCATTTCCGTCGCACGATGAATGATATGGATTCAAAAGCCAATCAAAAGGCGATTGATTCTTTACTCAATTTTGAGACTGTGAAATATTTCGGTAATGAAGCCTTTGAGGCAAATCGTTACGATCAAAATTTAGTGCGTTATCAAGCTGCTGCTGTGAAATCTCAAAAGTCTTTGGCGGTACTGAATTTTGGACAGCAGACCATTATTGCGGTTGGCTTGGTAATGATCTTGTGGCGTGCGACGCTTGGTGTGATTGATGGATCAATGACTTTGGGTGACTTGGTGTTGGTGAACACTCTGATGATTCAGTTATATATACCATTGAATTTTCTAGGAGTGATCTATCGCGAGATTAAGCAAGCGCTCACCGATATGGATCGTATGTTCTCTCTCTTGAATACCGAGAAGGAGATTGCAGATGCACATCATGCCAAGCCACTGATCATTCGTAATCATGAGCGCGGTCCCGATGTGCGCTTTGAAGATGTGTCATTTCACTATGAGGCCAAACGTGCAATCTTGCGTAACGTTAGCTTTAATATTCCAGCTGGGACGATTACCGCTGTAGTAGGCCAAAGCGGAGCAGGCAAAAGTACGCTAGCCCGTTTACTCTTCCGTTTTTATGATGTTCAAACGGGAAAGATTTTGATTGATGATCAAAATATTCAAGATGTAACCCAGGCCAGTTTACGTAAGGCTATCGGCATTGTTCCGCAAGATACAGTCCTATTTAATGACACTATTGGCTATAACATTGCCTATGGAAATCCAAGCGCCTCATTTGAGGAGGTACAAGAAGCGGCTAGAGCAGCACAAATTGATCGCTTTATTGAAAATTTGCCTGATGGCTACGACACACAAGTGGGCGAGCGGGGGCTGAAGTTGTCTGGCGGCGAGAAGCAACGTGTCGCGATTGCTCGCACCCTTCTTAAAAAACCAGCAATGCTTATTTTTGATGAGGCTACTTCAGCTCTGGATTCCAAAACAGAACGTGCTTTTCAGGAGGAGCTATTAAGCCTAGCTCGAAATAGGACCACTTTAATCATTGCACATCGTCTCTCAACGATCGTCCATGCCGATCAAATTCTGGTGATGGAGCATGGCCAGATTGTTGAGCGTGGAACACATCTTGAACTATTGGCTGCAAATGGAAAATATGCAGAGATGTGGCAAATGCAAGAACGCGCTACTCTTGAGTAGAATAGTCTGATGACTCAGCAAGAAACCGTGCTTAAAAATGCTTTTGCTGCCGCCTTGGCAGTTGCAGACCCAAGGAAGATTGTTCCCCATTATTTAAATCAAATCTTCCCATCGGGAACACAACCCAAGGGGAGATGTTTAGTTGTGGGCGCAGGTAAGGCTAGTGCGTCTATGGCAAGTGCGATGGAAGACTTTGCAAAAGAGCATTGGCCTGAAGTAGCAATAGCTGGGCTTGTCTTAACGCGATACGGGCATCATTCGCCAACAAACCATATCCGCATTATCGAGGCCGGACATCCGGTGCCTGACCAAGCGGGGATGGATGGTGCCAAAGAGATATATCGTCTGGTGAGCGAGTTAAATCAAGGTGATGTGCTAATCGCTTTGATCTCAGGTGGTGGATCTAGTTTGCTAACTTTGCCGCAAGCAGGTATCAGTATTGAGGACATGCGCAGGACAACCGAAGCGCTTTTGCGCTCAGGTGCCCCCATTGAAGAAATGAATGTAGTGCGCAAACATTTATCTGCAATACAAGGGGGTAATTTAGCAAGGCTCGCCATATCAAGAGGTGCTCGAGTGGAGGCTTTGCTGATTTCTGATGTGACTGGAGATGCTCCATCGGATATTGCTAGCGGCCCTTGTGCTCCAGATAACTCAAGCTATCAGGATGCTTTGAATATTTTGGCGAAATACCGTTTGGGGCCCGATGTGATTCCAGTAGCCGTCCTAAATCATTTAGCTCGTGGCACTGCTGGTGAAATTCCGGAGACTCTAAAAGAGACTGATCTGAAAGGTGCTCAAGTCAATAACCATGTTATTGCTACTGCCTATAAGAGTCTTGAGGCTGCAGCAGAGTATGTTCGTGGCAAGGGGTATGAGCCAGTGATTCTGGGGGATACGATTACTGGAGAGGCGCAAACGGTTGGGATTGAGCAAGCTGTTACTGCGCGTCAGTATTTAAGGGATAACTTTCCTAAGCCATTGGCTTTGATTTCTGGTGGTGAATGTACTGTCACTTTGCCGGAGGGTATCAAAGGGCGTGGAGGACGTTGTAGTGAATTTCTTTTATCTTTATTCAATGCCACTAGTGATCTTTCAAGCATCTCCGCATTAGCGGCAGATACTGATGGCATTGATGGCAGTGAAAAAAATGCCGGCGCCTGGTTTACTCCCATGATTCGACAAGCTGCCCAAGAGCGGGGTTTACTCCCTCAAGACTATTTAACTCAGCATGATTGCTATGGTTTTTTTGCGCAATTGAATGCTTTAGTGGAAACTGGGCCTACACTTACTAACGTGAATGATTTCCGCATCATTCTTCTCGATTGATATCTATTAAATTATGTCTACCAGCCTAAGCAAAATCGAATTAATTCAACCTGATGATTGGCATTTGCATATTCGGGATGGTGATGTCATGAGAGATGTTCTGGCAGATACAGCGCGTCAGTTTGCGCGTGCCATCATCATGCCCAATCTCAAGCCGCCGGTGACTACAGTAGATTTAGCAAAAGCCTACCAATCCCGTATTGAATCTCAGTTGAAATCTCTCGGAGTGAATGGTTTTACACCATTGATGACTTTGTATCTGACCGACAATACTTCTGCCGATGAGGTGCGAAAGGCAAAGGATGCAGGGATTGCTGCATTTAAGTTATATCCTGCTGGTGCTACGACAAATAGTGATGCTGGAGTGAGTGATCTCAAACATTGTCATGCTGCATTAGAGGCAATGCAGGCAGTTGGTATGCCGCTGCTGGTGCATGGTGAAGTCACCAGTGTCGATATTGATATCTTTGATCGCGAAGCGGTATTTATCGATACGGTATTAGAACCACTACGCAGAAAATTTCCTGAGCTCAAAATTGTGTTTGAGCACATCACTACCAAACAAGCATCTCAGTATGTACGTGACGCGGCAACTGGCGGAAAAAATACTATTGCTGCAACAATCACGCCGCAACATTTATTGATGAATCGTAATGCGATCTTCGCAGGCGGTATTCGCCCCCACAACTATTGTTTGCCAGTACTGAAGCGTGAAGAGCATCGCGTTGCACTTTTGGAGGCCGCAACAAGTGGCAACTCTCGCTTTTTCCTCGGCACTGATAGCGCGCCACATGCTAAAGGCGCTAAGGAAGCCGCTTGTGGGTGTGCGGGTTGTTATAGCGCTTTTAATGCCTTAGGTTTATATGCGGAGGCATTTGAAAGTGTGGGCAAGCTCGATAAGTTAGAAGGCTTTGCCAGTTTCTTTGGGCCCGACTTTTATTCTTTATCGCGTAATAGTAAAAAAATTACTTTGCTAAAGCAGCCTCAAAGTGTTCCAGCAGAACTTCCCTTAGGTGATGCCACTATTGTTCCATTGCGTGCCGGTGAAACCATTGCCTGGTCTTTGGCATAAGCTGTCAAATCTCCACCCTGATTCATTTTTAAACTAAATTTCTGCGACTGCGTTAGACTGCAGTCGCAGAGTCAATTGGGCAATCGCCGCCTCTTTATTGAGGGGGAGGAAAGTCCGGACTCCATAGGGTAGGGTGATGGCTAACGGCCATCCACGGTGACGTGAGGAATAGGGCCACAGAGACGAGCGTATTTAGTTACGGTGAAACGCGGTAACCTCCACCTGGAGCAATCCCAAGTAAGCAGACGATGAGGCGACCCGCTGAGTCTGCGGGTAGGGAGCTTGAGCCGTCAGGTAACTGCCGGCCTAGAGGAATGATTGCCCCTAGATGCAAATCTGGGCGACAGAATCCGGCTTATCGATTGACTCTGCACTTATTCTGAAACGATATCAATGGTGTAAGTAATTTCGGCTGTCTTAGCCAGCATAGTGGTCGCTGAGCAATACTTCTCGTGCGATAGTTTGACAGCACGCTCCACTTTTGCCCGTTCCAAATCTTTACCGGTCACCGTGAAATGCAAGTTAATTTTGGTGAAGACCTTTGGCTCAGTTTCTGCTCTTTCGGCTGTGAGCGTGACATCGCAGGCGCTAATGGCCTGTTTTGCCCTCTGAAGGATTAAAACCACATCAAATGCTGAGCAGCCTCCGGTTCCAGCCAGAATGAGCTCCATGGGTCTTGGGGCGCTATTTTGACCCCCTGCTTCAGGAGGGCCATCCATTGTCACGCGGTGGCCGCTGCCTGTTTCTGCAGAAAAAGCCATACCGCCATTACCCAACCAAGATACTCGACATTCCATAGCAGCCATCCTTAGACTTCAAAATTAATCAGTGTTTTCAATAGTTTACCAATTTAGTTGGGATTTAAAGACCCCATTTATTGGCCTAAAAACATCAAAAAATTGATTTTGGTCAATTTTCTTGCGTTGCACCATTAATCTTGTGTAGAATAACCATATTGGTCGTCAGTCTTATATAAGAGATAGATGTACCTCCCAGTGTCTCCTCCACTTAAACATAGGTGGATTCCAACCCAGGACTCGTTCCTGGGTTTTTTTTGGGTTACAATTCAAGGCTTTACTGAATTACCGAACCAGTCAGCGGTAATTGTTTTACCAGTTAGATTGCAGAATCTGCGAGCTTGCAAATATAAGCAGGGCCAAGGTGGACGTAGTTTGATTGGAGTAATTTTTTTTGACTATAACAATTTGAGAAATCATGAAAACTTTTTCTGCAAAATCCCATGAGGTAGTGCATGAATGGTTCGTGATTGACGCTACGGACAAAGTCCTCGGTCGTGTCGCCAGTG
>JBJOJF010000040.1:0-3484 GCA_046046735.1 Pseudomonadota bacterium | reverse complement strand
CATGCCATCTAAGGGTTTGATCACAATATCTTGGTGTTCTTGATGAAATACCTCAATTGCGTTGAGCTCTCGAGTGACTAAAGTCGGTGGAATTAACTCAGGAAACTCAGTGATTGATAATTTTTCGGAGTGATCACGAATCGCATTAGGGTTGTTAAATACTTTGGCGCCCTGACGGACAGCAGCCGATAAAAGCCAAGTGGTATTAAGGTATTCAATATCAAAAGGAGGGTCTGTACGCATCATCACTGCTGAAAAAGCATTCAATGCACGACTCTCTATTTCGCCTAACTCAAACCATGAAGTGCTACTTGGCTTAACTACAAGCGATTGACAATCAGCAATCACAAGATTGTTTTTCCAAAGCACATTACGGCTTTCGCAGAACCACAGCTGGTGCCCTGCCTCCTGTGCAATGCGCATCATTGCCAGTGTTGAATCCTTACCAACCTTAAAAGATTCAAGTGGGTCGGCAATAAATAGAAGATCCATCTTTATGTCCGAATAAAAAATTGGCTTAGGCTACTTCTGCATTTGGGTCAGAACGCTCTAGCTCCAGAGAGGCTGCTAATAGCGCCAATCGGGCTACCACGCCATACAGATAGAAGCGATTGGGTGGCGCACTTCCAGGCTTGGCACCAAGATCAGGTATCGAGTTTTGCTCAAATGCCAAGGGGACAAAATGCATACCAGGGGCATTGAGATTCTCATCGGGACCCCGATCTGTATGAACGCGATAAAAACCGCCAATCACATAGCGATCAATCATATACACGACAGGCTCAGCCACTGCCTCATTTACTTTCTCAAAGGTATAAACGCCCTCTTGAATCAAGACGTCGCTCACTTCTAGACCCTCTTTGACCACGCTCATCTTATTGCGATCTTTACGATTAAGGCCCTTGAGTTGCGCTGGATCATTAACCACCATCACGCCCATGCCATAGGTACCTGCATCAGCCTTGACAACAACATAAGGCTTTTCTTTGATGCCGTACTCACGATATTTCTTAGCGGTTTTCTTTAATACCTTCTCAACAGCATCCTGCAACTCTTCCTCGCCCTTGCGCTCGTGGAAATTGATATTTGAGCAGCTCGAAAAATAAGGGTTGATCATCCACGGATCAATATCAACTACTTTGGCAAACTTTTTAGCGACCTCATCATAGGCGGCAAAGTGATTAGATTTACGACGCACATGCCAGCCCGCATGCAATCCAGGCAACAGATATTGCTCGTGGAGATTTTCTAAGATCGGTGGGATGCCTGCAGATAAGTCGTTGTTCAGCAAAATAGAACAAGGATCAAAATCTTTTAAACCTAAACGTTGCTTCTTCAGACCCAAACGAGACAAAGGCTCCATCAAGAGACGGTTACCATCAGGCAACTCAATCCATGTTGGCTTTTTGATTTCGTCAGACAAAGTGCCTAAGCGCACATTTAATCCCGCTTGACGCAAGATAGATGACAAGCGTGCAATATTTTGCAAATAGAAAGTATTGCGTGTGTGGCGCTCAGGTATTAAAAGTAAATTTTTAGCTTCTGGGCAAATTTTCTCAATCGCAGCCATTGCAGCTTGAACAGCAAGTGGCAACATCTGCGGTGAAAGATTATTAAATCCGCCGGGGAAAAGATTGGTATCAACGGGCGCAAGCTTAAAGCCTGCATTACGCAAATCCACTGAACAATAAAACGGCGGTGTATGTTCCTGCCATTCAAGCCTAAACCAGCGCTCAATAGTTGGGGTTGCTTCTAAGACCTTCGACTCGAGTTCGAGCAGAGGACCGCTAAGGGCTGTGATGAGATGTGGAACCATTTCACCATTGTAAGATTTTTAAAAGAAAGACGCGGAATCCGAGGATCCCGCGCTTAAAAACTGGGCAACCAAGCTTAGGTCGCCCAGTGAGGGGTAAAACTGACTAATTAAGACTCGTAAGCAGACTCACCGTGGGAAGTGATATCCAAGCCTTCGCGCTCAGCATCTTCCTTAACACGCAAGCCAATGACGATATCTACCAATTTGAAGGCGATATAGGAAACCACGCCAGACCAAATTAAGGTAACGATCACACCTTGGCTCTGAATCCACAATTGGCTAGCAATCGAGTAATCAGGAGCTACAGCATTTGCTACGTAATCCCAGATACCTGTGCCGCCTAATGCAGGGTCTGCGAACACGCCAGTTAACAAGGCGCCCAAGATACCGCCAACGCCGTGTACACCGAATACGTCTAAGCTGTCGTCTGAACCCAAGATCTTCTTGAGACCAGAAACACCCCACAAACAAACTACACCAGCAGCAGCACCGATGATGAGCGCGCCCATTGGACCAACAAAGCCAGCAGCAGGAGTAATAGCAACCAAACCACCTACGCAACCGGATGCAGCACCCAACATGGAAGGCTTGCCTTTAGTAATCCACTCAGCAAATGACCAGCCCAATACTGCAGCAGCTGTTGCCAATAAGGTATTTACGAAAGCCAGAACTGCACTACCGTTCGCTTCGAGAGCGGAGCCAGCATTGAAACCAAACCAACCAAACCACAACAGTGATGCACCAATCATGACGAACACTAAGTTATGTGGCTTCATTGCTTCTTTGCCGTAACCCAAGCGCTTACCGATTACAAAAGAGCCTACCAAGCCTGCAATCGCAGCATTGATATGAACAACGGTACCGCCAGCAAAATCGAGAACACCTTTTTGCCACAACCAACCCGCACGCGCTGTAATCGCCTCAAGTGATGCAGCATCTTTAATGTCATCAGGACCAGGCCAGAACCAAACCATGTGAGCGATTGGCAAATAGCTGAATGTGAACCAAAGAATCACAAACAAAATAATTGCGGAAAACTTTGCACGCTCAGCAAATGCACCGACGATCAAGCAGCAAGTAATCGTTGCAAACGCAGCTTGGAAAGCCATGAAGACATACTCAGGAATCACAACGCCTTTACTAAAGGTAGCTGCAACTGAATCCGGAGTAATGCCTTGCAAGAACAAACGGTCTAATCCACCAATGAAAGCTCCACCTTCGCTAAATGCAAAGCTATAACCATAGAGCGCCCATAAGACAGTCACCAATGAGAAGATGAACATGCACTGTACGAGTACAGAAAGAATGTTCTTGCTACGTGTCAAACCGCCATAGAACAAAGCCAAACCAGGCAAAGTCATCAAGATTACTAATGCAGTACACACGAGTAACCAAGCTGTATCAGCCTTGTTTGGAACCAATGCCGGAGCAGCAGCAACCGCAGCAGCGGCAGCAGCAGCAACTGGCTTAGCCTCATCAGCAAAAGCTGGTGAAGCCACCATCACGCTAGTTGCACCAATAGCCAAGGCCATTGCGCTTCCAGCTAGGAGTCGTTTCATCCAAGTTAACATTTTGAACCTCTCTTTAAAGTGCTGACGCGCCGGTTTCACCGGTACGAATGCGAATGACGTGTTCAACTGGTGAGACAAAAATCTTGCCATCGCCAAT
>JBJOJF010000039.1:0-6224 GCA_046046735.1 Pseudomonadota bacterium | reverse complement strand
ACTGTCAATCATGTCTTATATAAGATATGAAATAGAACTGAATTTTATCCAATAGAAGCTGCCATGGAGTTAATTTGTCTCTAATATCCGAACCAGTTGCCTCATTTAGCCCGCTTTATGAGCAAATTAAAGCCATGCTATTGGCTAGCTTGCAGGCATCAGAATGGTTGCCGGGCACTGCAATTCCAAGTGAAATGGAGCTCGCAGCTCGTTATGCCGTCAGTCAAGGCACTGTTCGGAAGGCCATTGATGAGTTGGCCGCCCAGAATTTGCTGGTCCGCAGTCAATGTAAATGCACCTTTGTAGCCACACATCTAGAAGAAGACTTTCAATACCGTTTTTTACGTCTTGAACCGGACTCCGGTGAAAAATTTCATCTAAAGAACCAGTTTTTAGCCTGCGAAAGCATCCAGGCTGACGCTTACACTGCCCAACTGCTTAAATTAAAGGCAGGTGATCCTGTAATTCATATTGAGCGTATCCAGAGTTCAGTAGGTAAACCGATTGTTTTTGAGGAAATTTGGCTTCCAGGGGGTCGCTTTAAAGGGCTTACTTTAGAGGCCCTTAATTCTTGGCCTGGCCCCGTATACGCCTTTTATGAGGCTCAATATGCCACGCACATGGTGAGAGCGGAGGAAAAAATCAAAGCTATTCATGCCGATAAGGCCCTCGCAAACCACCTACAGCTTCCCGAAGGTGCGGCTTTGCTTTCGGTTGAAAGGGTGGCTTTCACCTACGGGAATAAACCAGTAGAAATTCGTCGCGCTCGGTACGACACTTCAGAGCAGCATTACGACAATAAATTGAACTAAGCGGTAAACTCAAATATCAGTAAAAACCAGTAATTAACCCCTTAAAACGCTAAAAATTACCCAAGACGACACAGCTTTCTAATAGAATATGTTGCAACACAACAAAGTAGCCCTGAACCTCCACCTAAATATAGAGATTGCCCATGGTTGATGCACAGCAGGAAGTAAAAAGCGCCAAACCCGTTTACCGGAATATTGGCTTAGCCCAATTGATCAAATACCGCCTGCCTTGGGCTGGAAAAGTATCAATTCTTCATCGTATTAGCGGAGCGGCTTTATTCTTGATGCTCCCATTTCTTCTGTATCTTTTCGATCAGAGCTTGGCTTCTGAGCTTAGCTATCAAAAGTTCCAGGCTATTACCGGTCACTTCTTAGTGAAACTCATTTGCCTTGGCTTGATCTGGTCTTTCTTGCACCATTTCTGCGCCGGCATTCGCTATCTCTTGTTAGACCTTGAGATTGGTGTTGAAAAAGCAGATGCAAATCGCTCAGCGATCGTCGTATTTTTCTTGGGCCTCGCTTTGACTGCGATTGTTGGCCTCAAATTATTCGGCTTGTACTAAGCGCCTCTTTTACAAGGAAAACTAATGCCTATTTATCAAATCGGACCTAAGCGCTTAGTAGTTGGCGCTCATTACGGCCTTAAAGAATGGATTATTCAACGCGTGACTGCCATCGTGATGGTTGTTTTCACAGTCGTTTTAATTGTTGGTTACATCATTACTGGTTGCGCAAAATATGTAGGTTTGGCTGGTCTTTTTAGCAACCAGTTCATGAAGCTGTTAACCCTTTTGACTTTCATCAGTTTGTTCTACCACGCTTGGATCGGTATCCGCGATATCTGGATGGATTACATCAAGCCTGTCAGCATTCGCCTAACACTACAAGTGTTAACTGTTTTGTATCTCGTAGCCTGCGCGGCTTATGCCGTGCAAATTTTGTGGAAAGTGTAATTCGATGACCGCGATTAAAAAAGCATTGCCACGCCGTCGTTTTGACGCAGTAATTATTGGCGCAGGTGGATCAGGTATGCGTGCTTCTCTGCAGTTAGCAGAAGCAGGCTTGAACGTAGCTGTTCTAACAAAAGTTTTCCCTACACGCTCACATACTGTTGCTGCTCAGGGCGGTATTGGTGCTTCACTCGGCAACATGAGTGAAGATAACTGGCACTATCACTTTTACGACACCATTAAGGGCTCTGACTGGCTAGGTGACCAAGACGTAATCGAGTTTATGTGTCGCGAAGCTCCAAAGGTTGTATATGAGCTTGAGCACTTTGGTATGCCGTTTGACCGTAACCCAGATGGCACGATTTATCAGCGTCCATTCGGTGGTCATACTGCGAATTACGGAGAGAAGGCTGTTCAACGTGCTTGCGCTGCAGCTGACCGTACTGGTCATGCAATGTTGCATACCCTTTATCAACGTAACGTTCGTGCAAAGACTAACTTCTTTGTTGAATGGTTGGCGCTTGATTTGATTCGTGATGATGCAGGTGATGTGGTTGGTGTAACTGCCCTCGAAATGGAGACTGGTGAGGTCTACATTCTTGAGGCTAAAGTTGTTATGTTAGCTACCGGCGGTGCTGGACGCATCTGGGATGCTTCAACTAATGCATTTATCAATACCGGCGACGGTATGGGCTTAGCTGCTCGCGCAGGTATTCCATTGGAAGATATGGAGTTCTGGCAATTCCATCCAACAGGCGTTGCTGGTGCCGGTGTTTTGTTAACGGAAGGTTGCCGCGGAGAAGGCGGCATCTTGCGTAACAAAGATGGTGAGCGCTTTATGGAGCGTTATGCTCCTACCTATAAAGATTTGGCTCCAAGGGATTTCGTTTCTCGCTGCATGGACCAAGAGATTAAAGAAGGTCGTGGTTGCGGACCCAATGGTGACTATGTTGTTCTCGACTTGACGCACATTGGCGCTGAAACAATCATGAAGCGCCTGCCATCTGTTTATGAGATTGGCATTAACTTTGCTAACGTTGACGTCACCAAAGAGCCGATTCCTGTTGTGCCTACTATTCACTATCAGATGGGCGGTATACCAACGAACATCAATGGTCAGGTCGTTGTTCCTGCAAATGGCATACATAACGAGATTATTAATGGCTTGTACGCTATTGGTGAGTGCTCATGTGTATCTGTTCATGGCGCAAACCGTTTGGGCACGAATTCACTGCTCGACTTATTGGTCTTCGGTCGTGCAGCTGGAAATCATATCGTTGCAATGGATCTCAAGAATCGTGAGTTCAAAGCCTTGCCTGCTAATGCTGGCGAACAAACCTTGGCTCGTATTGCGGCGCTTGATGATTCAACCTCAGGCGAGTACGCACAAGACGTTGCTAATGACATTCGTAAAACTATGCAGAAATATGCAGGTGTTTTCCGTAATCAAGAGTTGATGGATGAAGGTGTTCGTCAAATGGCTAAGTTAACTGAGCGTGCAAAGCATTTGTGGGTCAAAGACAAGTCGCAGATTTTCAATACAGCCCGCATCGAAGCCTTGGAAGTTGCCAACCTAGTTGAGACAGCAAATGCGACAATGATTTCAGCGGCAGCTCGTAAAGAGAGTCGTGGTGCTCACTCACACGATGATCATCAAGAGCGTGATGACGATAACTGGATGAAACATACCCTTTGGTATAGCGAAGGCAATAAGCTTTCTTACAAGCCAGTTGTATTAAAACCGTTGACCGTTGAGTCCTTCCCTCCAAAAGAACGTACTTTCTAAGCGAAGAGAAATTAATATGAGCGATATTCGTATATTTGAAATTTACCGCTACGACCCAGATGTCGATGCAGCGCCACGTATGGAGCGTTACGAGCTAGAGTTAACTGGCGAACGCATGCTGTTAGACGCCTTGATCTCTTTGAAGAAGCAGGATGAGACCATCTCTTATCGTCGCTCTTGCCGAGAGGGAGTTTGCGGTTCAGATGCAATGAACATTAATGGCAAAAATGGCTTGGCATGCTTAACTAATATGCTGACCTTGCCTAAAGTCATTACTTTGCGCCCATTGCCTGGATTACCAGTTGTACGCGACTTAATTGTGGATATGACATTGTTCTTTAAGCAATATCTATCTATTAAACCTTATTTGGTCAATGACAATCCTGCGCCTGAAAAAGAGCGCTTGCAAAGCCCGGAAGAGCGTGAAGAGTTGAATGGTTTGTACGAGTGCATCTTGTGTGCATCTTGCTCAACTTCATGCCCATCTTTCTGGTGGAATCCAGACAAGTTCGTTGGTCCAGCAGGCTTGCTCCAGGCCTATCGCTTTATTGCTGATAGCCGTGATGAGGATACTGCCCAACGTTTGGATAATTTAGAAGATCCGTATCGCTTGTTCCGTTGCCACACCATTATGAATTGCGTGGACGTATGTCCTAAACATTTGAATCCAACCAAGGCAATTGGAAAGATCAAGGAATTAATGGTTCGCAGAGCGGTATGACCCTCAGCAATGCAGAGTTATATCGTTTAAAGAGTGATGCCCGTAGAGGATTGCTTGAGAATGATTTAATTCTGCAACGCTTCTTTGAGCGCTACGGCAATCAATTGAATGCGGATGATGGAAAAGTATTAACCCAGTTACTGGCTTTAGAAGATAACGATTTAATGGATTTGTTAATTGGACGTAAAGAATCCGTTGCGTCACTAGAAGCTGAGGCAAATTTACCCAGCTTTAAGTTGGTTTTACAAAGACTGAGAGAGAAGTAATTCAGTTTTTTTAGTTGTTGTGTGAGCAGATTTTCATAGAGTATTAATCATCAATTTGAATGACTAAGGATTAGAAATGATTGAATCGGACATCAAGGCAAAATTGTCGTTTTCAGACGGAACTCCAGATATTGATTTGCCAATCTACAAGGGCACTGTTGGTCCTGACGTTATTGATATTCGTAAACTCTACGGACAGACTGGTAAGTTCACTTATGACTCAGGCTTCCTTTCTACTGCCTCTTGCAACAGTAAGATCACTTATATTGATGGTGACAAAGGTGAACTCCTTTATCGCGGCTATCCAATTGAAGACTTGGCCCATAACTGTGACTTTTTAGAGGTTTGCTATCTGCTTCTGAATGGCGAATTGCCAAATGCGAAGCAAAAGAAAGACTTTGAAGAAATGGTCATGCACCACACGATGGTCCATGAGCAAATGCAGTTCTTCTTGCGCGGTTTCCGTCGTGACGCACACCCAATGTCAGTGTTGACTGGCTTGGTTGGAGCAATGGCTGCCTTCTATCATGACGAGATTGACTATAGCGACCCGTATGCTCGTGAAGTTGCGCAGATTCGTTTGATTGCAAAGATGCCAACCTTGGTTGCGATGGCTTATAAATATTCTGTTGGACAGCCATTTATTTACCCAGATAATTCCTTGTCATACACAGCAAACTTTATGCGCATGATGTTTGCAACGCCATGCGAAGAGTACAAAGTCAATCCAGTATTGGTTCGTGCTTTGGATCGCATCTTTACCTTGCATGCTGATCATGAGCAAAATGCTTCTACATCGACAGTACGCTTATGTGGCTCATCAGGTACAAATCCTTTTGCTGCGATCTCTGCTGGTATCGCCTGTTTATGGGGCCCAGCCCATGGTGGTGCTAACGAAGCATGTTTGCAGATGCTAAATGAGATTCAGGCCAATGGTGGAGTCGATAAGATTCATGAGTTCATCGCTCAAGTTAAAGATAAAAACTCAAGCGTTCGCTTGATGGGCTTCGGTCATCGTGTTTATAAAAACTTTGACCCACGTGCAAAGTTGATGCGTGAAACATGCCATGAAGTATTGAAAGAGCTTGGCCTTGAAAATGATCCACTATTCAAGTTAGCAATGACTCTTGAGAAGATTGCATTAGAAGACGAGTACTTTGTCAGCCGCAAGCTGTATCCGAACGTTGACTTCTACTCTGGCATCGTTCAACGTGCCTTGGGTGTTCCAACAGAAATGTTCACCTGCATTTTTGCATTAGCAAGAACTGTCGGTTGGATTGCCCAGTGGGAAGAGATGATTACTGATCCTGAGTACAAGATTGGTCGTCCACGTCAGTTATATGTTGGTGAAACTACTCGTAAAGTTCCCAACATTACTGTGCGCAAATAAAAGCATTAGAGGGTTTTCATGTCACGTACGCTTTACGACAAATTGTGGGATGACCATGTCGTCTATTCAGAACAAGACGGCACGGCCACAATTTATATAGATCGTCAGTTATTGCATGAGGTGACAAGTCCTCAAGCTTTTGAGGGCTTGAACTTAGCTGGTCGTCCAGTTTGGCGTATTTCTGCCAATTTGGCGGTTTCAGATCATAACGTTCCTACGACGGATCGCTCCGAGGGAATTACAGATCCCATCTCAAAGCTACAAGTAGATACGCTGGATCAAAACTGTGATGCCTTTGG
>JBJOJF010000038.1:0-6312 GCA_046046735.1 Pseudomonadota bacterium | reverse complement strand
GATTGGACTGCCAAGCTTGTACCAAGCAAGCCTGTACATGCGCAACTGATCGTTCGCCAAGAAGCCGTTCTCTGTGGAGTAGATTGGTTTGAAGGAGCCCTCAAAAGATTAGATCCAAATGCCAAAGTAACATGGCATTACCTGGAATGTGATCTCATGAAAGAGAACACCAAGGTTTGCGATATTGAAGCAAACTCGCAAGCCCTACTCTCTGCTGAACGCCCTTGTATTAATTTTTTGCAGACACTGTCTTGGACGGCTACGATTGCCCGTCAACATGTGGATGCGATTGCTGGAGTGAGCCCTAATCCCAATGGCTGCGCTGTACTTGATACTCGCAAAACCATTCCGGGTTTACGTCGTGCACAGAAATATGCTGTCTTAGTTGGCGGTGGGCAAAACCAACGTCTTGCACTATGGCATGGCATTCTGATTAAAGAGAATCACATCGCTGCTGCCGGCGGTGTTGCAGCTGCAATCAAGGCAGCGCAAGCACTCAACTCAGGAGTGGATATTCAGGTTGAGGTAGAAAACCTCGCAGAATTAGAGGAGGCCTTATCTGCTGGCGCTAAGAGCATCTTGATTGATAACTTCACTACTGAGCAAATGAAGCAAGCGGTGGCCATCTCTGCTGGACGAGCACTACTAGAAGCCTCTGGTGGCATTAACTTAGATCAGATGCGCGCGATTGCTGCTACCGGCGTAGACCGCATCTCCTTAGGCAAGATCACTAAAGATATTCAGGCGGTGGACTTTTCGATGAGAATTTCTGCATCTTAATGAGAATTAACCCCATCGGTCGCAATGCCGGTGTCCAGCATGATCTTTGACCCAACATAATCCATGTTCTTGCAAGACTGATTAATCATCGCTTCAAAAAAATAATTCGCTGCACCCTTGGGTAACATAGTGAATAAATAGTTTTTGATTTTGGTAATGGTTGCAGGATCTTGCCCATCCAGCGCAATGCATTTTCCTAGCAACAGCTCTGACGCTGGTTGATGAATACCCAGCTTAGAGTTGGGTGCAATATTGGATTTGAAATGTGCCAAGCGTCTGGTACCCCCAGCATAGATAAAAGCACACGCTGAGTCGCAGTATTGATGAATGTCTGTTGTTACTTTAGCCGACCTTAACTCCCTACCAATGTGCATAGCCACATCAAGATCTCCGCCATGAGAACTTACAATCACAATCTTCTCAACACATTCCCGACGATTTAAATTACTGAGCGCTTGATTCATGATGGGCTCAAGTAGCTTGGTAATACGCCCGTCGATTGTGAGATAGCAATCTCCATGATCCTCAAATACTTCAACTACACCACCATCATAGAGATAGCGTTGATCAGAAGTATCTAGCGGAGAAGAGACGCAAGCAATGAGGGTAAGGACCAGAAAACTATATATCGCTAGCCTAGATCCAGATAAACGCATGGCCTTAACTAGCTAGACTCAGCACCGTCAGAGGAACCCTCGGCTTGAGGAGTCAAAATAGTTGGGTAAGAAACTGCCCAAGTACCTGGGTAATCTCGACTGTAATGCAATCCCCTGCTCTCTCTGCGCATCAGTGCTGATCTCACAATCAACTCTGCGCACTCCAACAGATTACGCAACTCAATTAAGTCTCGCGTCACTTTAAAGTTGGCGTAATACTCTTGAACCTCATAACGCAAGAGCTTAATGCGATGCAATGCACGTTCTAGGCGTCGATTAGTTCTGACAATGCCAACATAGTTCCACATTAATGAACGTAACTCATCCCAGTTATGGGCGATCACTACTTGTTCATCCGCATCTTCAACTTGACTCTCATCCCAAAGTGGTAAATGGGGCATGACTGGAGACTTTAATGAGGAGATATCTTCAGCAGCAGCCTTACCAATCACTACGCACTCAAGCAATGAGTTACTTGCTAAGCGATTAGCTCCGTGTAGTCCGGTATAGGTAGCCTCACCTACGGCATATAAGCCTGGCAAATCGGTTCTGCCCTTGAGGTCAGTGACAACACCACCGCAGGTGTAGTGGGCTGCTGGCACTACCGGAATGGGCTCTTTAGTGATATCCAAGCCCAGACTCATGCAGCGTGCATAAATCATTGGGAAATGCTCTTTAATAAATGCTTCGCCTAAATGAGTGGCATCCAGATGCACATAATCAAGGCCATGCTTCTTCATCTCAAAGTCAATCGCTCTAGCCACGATATCGCGAGGGGCTAGTTCATTACGCTCATCATGCTCTGGCATAAAGCGATCGCCATTGGGCAACTTAAGCAAACCACCCTCACCCCGCATTGCTTCGGTAATTAAAAATGTTCTGTCGCTTGGGTGATACAAGCAGGTCGGATGAAACTGAATAAATTCCATATTGCCAACACGACAACCTGCACGCCATGCCATTGCAATGCCGTCACCAGTAGCCGTATCCGGATTGCTGGTGTATCGATATACCTTACCAACACCACCTGTTGCCAGTACTACTGATTTAGCTTCGATTGTTTCAACACGATTGTTTTTAATATCGAGTGCATACACACCATAACAACGATTTGGCTTGTTACGCTGTGTCTTAGCATCTAAATGACGGTTGGTAATGAGATCTAGCGCAATCCAATGCTCTAGTAATTGAATATTTTTATGGGCTCGGGCTTTATCTAGCAATACTTCATGAATCGCTTTACCAGTTGCATCAGCAACGTGTGCAATTCGACGCTGGCTATGACCACCCTCACGCGTGAGGTGAAGACCCATCGGCCCAGTCTCATCAGCAGTAAATGGAACACCCTGCTCCACCAACCAACGAATAGCTTCAGCGCTTTCTTCAGCAATATAGCGCGCAGTAGATTCAACTACTAAACCTGCGCCAGCCTCTAGCGTATCGCTCACATGCGCATCAATGCTGTCATGTTCTTTATCTACAACCCCAACAATGCCACCCTGCGCCCACGCAGTCGCAGCCTCACCTAGACCGCGTTTAGCCATCACAATGACCGGCTGAGTCTCCGCCATATGTAGGGCAACGGTTAAGCCTGCTAGGCCGGCGCCAATAATCAGGACTGGAAGCTCTGCTTTAGCGTCGGATGGAGGTGATGAGGGTTTTGAACTAGCCATGAATCATTCTAAAGGGCAATGGAGATCTAGGTTTAAGTTTGAATTCATAAACTACGAGGTATAAAAGGCACTACTTCCTGAGTCCTAGATTCAGCGAGTGAAAGCAAACACTCTGCTACAAATACAGAGGGTAAATCAGGGTTTTCTATGCACGCACGTCCTAGGCGTGCCCAGAATTCTATTTGCTCATCAGCGCGAAATCCATTATGCAGAGCAGCAGACTTTGCCCCTTCATATAATTCCTGGCTCAGCAGTACATATGCGGACATTTTAAGAAATAGAAAGCAAAGATTTTGCTTTGGCTCTCACCTCAACAAGTACATCCAAGCTTACCTTGTCTTTAAATTTTGCTTTTCTAATTTTCCAATCTAGCGATTTCACCTGATCAGATAAAACCACTGATTGGATGCCATCAATCTCAACTAGCACCTCAAAAGGGTAACCCTTGATTTGAGAAGTTAACGGACAGCAAATCATTAGACTAGTTTTTTTGTTATAGGAGGCAGGAGTCAAAACAACCGCAGGGCGACGACCGGCTTGCCCTCTACCGACCTGAGGATCAAACTCCAACCATACAATATGACCTGCATCTGGTACGTAAGATACAGCCATTAAGGAAGTTCTTTGCCGACAGGATTTCCAAAGTCAGCTTCACCATGAAGATTCTTGGCTGTAATGCCATTCAATAAATCATTCAGTTGATATTCTTGCTTAACCATCGGCTCAATCACAATTCGACCTTTTTGGACTTTCACAGAAACCAATTGATCGATATTCAGGTGAGCAGACTTCATAACGGCTGCATTTAAGCGCAAAGCGGGGCTATTACCCCACTTCTTGATGATAGTTTGCATATAAGCTCCGCGTCTAATGTAGACACATTGTATCTACATTATGAATCTCAAGCAAGTTAACAAAACCCCACCTCAAGGGTGGGGTTTTGTTTGGGCATAAAAGTCAAACTAAGTCGCAGTGACGGTCTTCAGCCTCTCAGGATCATTGGTGCCGTAGCCCATAAATATTGAAGCTTGACCACCTTTGACTAGCTTGACAGCGCAGTACTTGAATTCTGGGATCTTGCCAAATGGATCTAAGGCCGGATTGGTAATGAGGTTAGCTGCTGCCTCAAAGTAAGCAAATGGAATAAAGATAACGCCACGTGGTGTACCGTCATCTCTACGCACATGAATACCTACCTCACCGCGACGTGACTGAACGGTAATGACATCACCAGCAGAAACGCCTAGCTGAGTCATATCCTCACCATGCATAGAGACAGTTGCCATAGGCTCAATCGCATCCAACACAGTCGCACGACGAGTCATGCTACCGGTATGCCAATGCTCTAACTGACGGCCGGTAATCAATACAAATGGATACTCAGCATCAGGACGCTCATTAGCCGGGATGATGTCGGCAGGAACCAACTTCACCTTACCGTCTGGTGTCGCAAACTGGTCATCAAACACAATCGGGCGACCTGGATCATCAGCGGATAAGCATGGGTAAGTCACACTAGATTCTTTTTCTAAGCGCTCCCAAGTAATACCGTTAATCGCAGCATGCATAGCCTGACGCATCTCGTCATATACCTCTGCAACACCATCATCAGGACCTTGATAGTTCCAGTTCAGACCCATGCGTTTTGCAATTTGCTGAATGATCCACAAGTCTGGCTTTGCATCACCTGGGGGATTAATGGCTTTCTTGCCCATCTGTACCATACGGTCAGTATTACTTGCAGTACCAACCTTCTCCGGCCATGCGCTTGCTGGTAAGACTACGTCTGCCAACAAAGCTGTCTCGGTCATGAAAATGTCTTGCACGACTAAAAGGTCTAATGAAGCCAAAGCATGGCGAGCGTGATTCAAATCAGGATCGCTCATCGCTGGGTTCTCACCTTCGACGTACATTCCACGAATCTTGTCAGGATCACTATCTGGTGCAGTGATCTTATGCATGATCTCTACAACGGTATAGCCAGGCTTCTTATCTAATGGGGTATCCCAGAATTTCTCAAACCAAGCATGGGCTTCTGGGTTATCCACTCGTTGATAGTTCGGGAACATCATCGGAATCAAACCAGCATCACTAGCACCCTGCACGTTATTTTGACCACGCAATGGATGCAAGCCGGAACCTGGCTTACCAATTTGTCCTGTGATGCTGACCAAAGCAATTAAGCAACGGGCATTATCAGTTCCGTGCACGTGCTGGCTCACTCCCATGCCCCACAAAATCATTGCAGATTTGGTAGTAGCAAACTCTCGCGCTACTTCACGCAAAGTCTCTGCCGGAATACCGCAGATTGGCGCCATCGCTTCAGGGCTGTAGCCCTTGATGTTTTCTTTCAACGCTTCAAAGTTATTTGCGCGATTGGCAATGAAGTCTTTATCAGCAAGACCTTCTTCAATCACCGTGTAGATCATTGCGTTGAGCATGGCAACGTCGCTGTCTGGCTTGAACTGCATCGTGCGCCAAGCATGCTTAGCAATATCCGTCTTACGTGGATCGCATAAGACAATCTTCGCACCACGCTTAGCTGCATTCTTAAACCAAGTTGCAGCAACTGGATGGTTGGCTGTTGGATTAGAACCAATCAACATAATCAAGCTTGAGTGCTCTACATCATTAACCTGGTTACTTACAGCACCAGAGCCCACACCCTCTAACAAAGCAGCTACAGAAGATGCATGGCAAAGACGTGTGCAATGGTCTACGTTATTACTTCCAAAACCAGTACGCACGAGTTTCTGGAATAGATAAGCCTCTTCATTACTTCCTTTAGCAGAACCAAAGCCAGCCAATACTTTATTGCCGTATTGATCTTTGAGTTTCTTGAGACCGCCACCAGCCACTTCAAGCGCCTCTTCCCAAGTTGCCTCGCGGAAGATGTTGGTCCAATCTTGATTACCTTCTAGCAGAGCCTCATCTTTTGCAACGCCAGCCTTACGAATCAGCGGCTTGGTTAGGCGCTGTGGGTTATGGATGTAGTCCATACCAAAGCGACCTTTAACGCACAGACGATTGTGGTTGGCTGGGCCATCACGACCTTCAACACTAACAATCTTTTCGTCTTTAACGTTGTAAGTAATTTGGCAACCCACGCCACAGAATGGGCATATGGAATCGACTTTACGATCCACTGTTTGTGAACCAATCAATCCCTTAGGCATCAAAGCACCAGTTGGGCAAGCTTGTAC
>JBJOJF010000037.1:0-4542 GCA_046046735.1 Pseudomonadota bacterium | reverse complement strand
ATCGCCTTATTGCCCATTATGGAATGTCCGACATGATGGCTAATCACATTACTATTAGAGTTCCTGGCGAAGACGATGCGTTCTTAACCAATCCTTATGGGATGATGTACGAGGAGATGTCAGCATCCTGTCTAGTGAAGATTAATCATGATGGCGAGGTCCTATATAAGCCGGACTTTGGCGACCTTAATTATGGATTTAATAAGCCAGGTTACATTCTTCATAGTGCTGTTCATAAGGCTCGCCCGGAAGTAAGCTGCGTCATTCATACTCATACTCCCGCAGGCATGGCTATTTCGTCTCTGGAATGTGGTTTGCTGCCTATCAATCAAACGTCTATGCGTTTTTTAAAAATTAGCTATCACGACTACATGGGCGTGGTGCTGGATATGGCTGAGCAGGAAGTTTTAGTAAAAGACCTGGGGTCTTCTGAAGCAATGATTTTGCGTAACCATGGTTTATTAACGCTTGGAAAAACTGTTGGCGAGGCATTCAATTGGATGCATCGATTGGAGACTTCTTGCCGTGCTCAATTAGCAGCGATGGCATGCAACACTCCTTTGCAGAAAGTCTCACCAAAAGTTTTGGAGGAGACCTATTTAAATTATCAGCCTCAAACCCGTCGTCCATATGGTCTGATGGAATGGCCTGCGCTATTGCGCATGCTCGATCGCATGGACCCTAGTTTCCGCGACTAACAATGAAGATATTAAGGGTAATGCGATGAACTCTAGACCCACATACCCTTTACGAATTTTAGCTAGTCGGGCAGCTACTCCTGAATTGGAATTAAAGCTGCAGCATTCAATCACATTCCCGTATCAGTTGTTATCGAATGATCAAATCTCGATTGGGGATTCTTTTGACGTCGCTTTGATTTCTAGAGACGTGACCTCGTTATCAACGAAGCAAAAAATCCTACCCTCTACTCAGGATTTTTATGATTTGCTTTTAGGTTCAAAGGATTTGCGTTGGGTTCAAATTCATTCGGCTGGGGCTGATCGACAGATTTATCTAGATTTGATGAAGCGTGGAATTCAAATTACTGGGTCTTCTGGGGTCAATGCTCAGGTCGTTACTCAAACAGCTATTGCAGGCATTCTGATGCTAGCGCGTCACTTCCCACAGATGCTTGAGGCGCAACGTCACAAGCGCTGGGAGTCGCTCATTAAGCATCCGCTGCCAGCAGATCTCGTTGGGCAGACCGCCATTATTGTTGGCAGAGGACCAATTGGTAATGGTATTGCTCAAGTATTGACTCTTATAGGAGTGCGCTGCATTCAAATTCGCTTCAATCCCGATTCCGGAGGTAATGGGTTAGCTGGTGTTGAAAGTCGTCACATTTCCGAGTTGAATTCACTGCTGGGTTTAGCTGATTGGTTAGTGTTGGCTTGCCCTTTAAGTGCGGATACACGTCAATTGATTGATGCTGATGCAATCAATTTGCTTCCTCGATCTGCGCGTATAGTAAATATTGCTCGTGGAGAAATTATTTGTGAAGAGTCTTTAATTAACGCTTTACAGAGCGAGAAGATTGCCGGAGCCTATTTAGATGTTTTTGCGTCTGAGCCTCTGGATACCAATTCTGTGCTTTGGGATTTGGAGAATGTCATTGTGACACCACATTCTGCTGGGCACTCAGCAGGGAATGAATCTAGGGTGCTGGATTTATTTGTAGAGAATTTGAATCTCCTGAATGAGGGCAAGCCCCTCAAAAATTCAATTCAAAACCCTGCGTAAGTCAAAGATTGCATATCTCATTTAGTCATTACAATAAATCACTAAGATCAAACAATTTTTCTGCATTTTTCATCAAGGGTTGCTCTTAAAGCCCCATGCTTTGAAGATACTTTGATATATATCAAGTCATCTTGATCAAATAGGGTCAAAATGAACTACCGACCTTGTGTTGATTAAAAAGTGAGTGTGATAATGAAGCTTGAATTTATTGGGCCTGCCAGCGTATTGGCAAATGGTAATGTCGTATATCCTGCATTGCTTGATGGTAAATCAATGCAATGTATTTTTAGCTTTGAGGCATTGCAAGACTTAGATTCTGATGGCGTAGAGAGTGATTCTTTGCGTTTATTTGCAAATCATCAATTAAAGCTACTATCCATTGCTGAAAAGAAAGTATTAGGTGGCCATGTGGTGGCTGGTGCCGTACATGTTTTTAGCCACGATTTAGTTTTAGATTAAGTATTGCCCCATTGTTGTATTCAATTTTTTGTAGTTTTAATTAGAAAGAGAAAGTATGTCATTTAATCACTCAGTCATTTGGATCGATCACCAAGAGGCGCATGTTATTTATTTCAACCCCACTGCCAGTGAAAGCGAAGTGATTAAAACGCGTTCAACACATAAAAATATTCACCACAAAAGTGGTTCAGTCAGTGGTGCTCAGGCAGCTCCAGATCAACACTATATGCATGAAGTAATTCAGGCAGTAAAAGAATCTAAAGAGATTTTGATCGTAGGTCCCGGCTCAGCCAAATTAGAGTTGATGAAGCATGCTACCAAGCATGATCACCTTATTGCAGAAAAAGTGGTTGGTATTGAGACGGTTGATCACCCTAGTGATGGTCAGCTTCTTGCCTATGCGAAAAAGTATTTTGCCAAGGTAGATGCTTTAAAAGGCGATACCGTTATTACTGGCTAATGTATTTATCCCCCTATAAATGGGGGATAATTTAGTCATGCTTCTTTTATCTGCTTTTATTGCCAATGCCTTATTGGCACTCATTGTGATCCTACTTCACTATGAGGTTCTTTTCCAACTGGATAAATACCTTCCACGGGTAGCGCATATCGCTCCAAGATTTAAGGTCTTACTTGGTGTTGGCGCCATATTTTTCGCACACGTTTTAGAGATCTGGATATTTGCACTGGGCTACTATGCAACTCTTCATTTCCCATCGATGGGAAGTTTGGTTGGGGAGTTGTCGGGTCATGGCATCTTATTGGACTGCGCTTATCTCTCATTTATTACATTTACTACCGTGGGTTATGGTGAGATAGTTGCCCAAGGCTATCTAAGGTATCTGACTGGTGTTGAGGCGCTCACAGGCTTGATTCTCATTACATGGTCTGCTTCATTTCTATTTATTGAAATGCAGAAATATTGGACTACTTACAAGCGTACTCAGACTAAGCAATACTAATCATGAGTCTGTATTGATATGGGCTTAATGTTGATCTTGTCGACCCAATGACCTTACCTTTAAAAATATTTGCAGCTATCTGTATGGCAATAGCATTTCTATCGCTATCTGGATGCCAATCAGCCGGTACTGAGAGTAAGTCTTTGAGCGCTCAAGAGATTGTTCAAAAAAGAACGGCAACGATTGCTATGGCTAAGACTGGATTGGCTGCCCTAGAAAAGCAAAGTCCCGCGATCAAGCGCGAGCTAGAGGCGGCTCCTGGATATGCAGTTTTCAATACTACCAACTTAAATGTAGTGCTCTTGGTATTAGCTCGCGGAGAAGGCGTTTTATTTGATAAGCGCCGTACGCAACCTGTCTTTATGGAGGCAGTAAAAACGGGCGAGGGGATTGGTGCAGGCTATCAGCAGCAATATCAAATTATTGTTTTTAAAAATACCGATGCAATTGATCAGTTTCTCCTAACGTCAATTGATGGTCGTCGAGGTGGAGTGGACGTCGACGCGAATTTTTCTGCTGGCTCTGGGGGCACCATTCGCTCATTTAACCCATACATCTCGATCTATACCGTCGGCTTATCAGGTTATGACTTGCAGGCCAACTATGGCGGCACTTTGTATTTGGTGGATCAGCAGCTCAATGACGCAAGAACGCTCAACAACTTAACTAATAAGCAGTAGAAAAGCTGAGTGCAGTTTGAATAGTCTGTAAATGAATATCAACGGTAGTCTGTATCTCTTTTCCATAACCACCGGCCATGGTGAAGGCTACCGGGATCTGACGATCTAGACCATACTGAAAAACTGCCTGATCCCTTTGCTGCATGCCTACCTTGGTGATGTTTAGTTTTCCAAGCCTATCGCCTTCGTGCGGATCTGCTCCAGCCAAGTAAATAATAAAGTCAGGTTTGAACTTCTCATCCAGCATTTCTAAGGCCTGATGAACAGCTGATAAGTAATCGCTATCCTCGCATCCATCGGGCAATCCAATATCTAAGTCACTTTGTTCTTTGGTGAATGGGAAATTATTTTCTCCATGAATAGACAGCGTAAAGATGGATGCGTCATGTTGCAGAATCGACGCAGTTCCATTGCCTTGATGAACATCTAGGTCAACGATAGCCACCTTGAGTTTGGGATGAATCTCTTTTTGTAATGCTCTCGCAGTAATTGCAGAGTCATTAAACACGCAAAAGCCACTACCTAAATTGCGATAGGCATGATGGGTGCCTCCTGCTAGATTGGCTGCTATACCCTCAGATAACGCTGCTTTTGCGGCAGCAAGAGTGGCGCCGGCAGAGCGTCGTGATCGCTCCACCATGGGCTCACTCCAGGGGAAGCCAATTTCTTGCTGCTCTTTACTGCTTAGGCTTCCAGAGATT
>JBJOJF010000036.1:0-4078 GCA_046046735.1 Pseudomonadota bacterium | reverse complement strand
CTCGTAACGTTAGCTTCGTAAAGTAATTAAAAGAGGCTAACTGAGCGTAACCAAGATTGCTGGTATCAATACAACCTCCACCAGCTGGAATTACTTGCGCTAAACGGGCGGCAACATAGCGATAGGTTTTGGCATAGTTAATAGATGGTAGCCACAGAGTCATCAGCAGTACCCACATTAAGGTAGTGCCAGATGCAGAGATAATCAGGCAGCGCCAGATTTCTTTTGGAGCACGAGAGGTTCTCCAGCGCACAATCGCAAGCCATAAGCCGGTAATGATGACTGCGACTACTAATCCTAGTGGATTAAATTGCCCCTCAAATCCCGGTAAGTAACGCGCCACATTGTTGGCGATTTGTTCCGGGTAGCCAGCAATCTTAGCGAGCCAAATAATCCAGATCGCTAAAGCAATGACTGTAAAGCTGAACATGGCAAACCAGTCAATAAAGCTAATCACGCTCCGCTTGAGAATGGGTAAGCTGAAAGCCGCAATGATCGATAGTGATGGAATCAAAATGATTAAGTCATGCTCGTTTGCCTGGCTTCTAAACAGTACGTAAATAAAGCAGCCAATAAATAAACTGAGTGGAATGCAGAGATGCGGTGCGCGCCATGCACCTGCTTCTTTAATGCGACCCCAGTGAGCCAAAGCAATGATGGCCAAAGGCCAAACAGGCCAGGCATAAGCCCAAAAGTTCACACTCAGAAACTCAAGTGATTCAAAGGAAGGGAGGAGGCGCATTTCTGGGACATTGCGCCAGCCTTCTTGTGCGATATGTCGCCATTCAGGCGTGATGTCAGTTACATACCAAAGCATGGGCCAAATCAGGATGCCCAACATGCCTAAGATAGTGCTAGTCAGCGTCCAGCGATAGCGTAATCTTGCATTGCTTGCTATCACGGCAAAAATGGTGGAAGCAATCACAATCAAGCTCAAGGTGAGGTTGCTTGAGAGTGCAATGATGGAGATGCCTAAGCCAGTCCATAAACCGCCTTGCCAAGGTTTATCTAGGCCACGCACCGTGCCATAAAGAACAATACTGATGCCCATCAGTTGCGCCATCATCGGCGTTGTTTCATGAGCGCGCTGCGCAAGACCAACGCATGCGAGGAAGATTAAGAGTGCCCCGTCAGCCAAAGTCATGCCATAGCTTTTAAGATCTGGCTGTCCGCCGACGGCTAGTGCTATCGGTTGCACTTCACGACGACGACCTAATAAATATGTGGCATACCAAATTGCAGCGGCAGCTACAAAGAAGCAGATTGCTGAATAGAGACGAGCGGCATTGGCAGCACCAATCCACGGTCCAAAAATTTCAATGAGACTTGCACCCATCCAATAAGGCAAAGGTGCACCCAAGGAAATATCGCGCCCATCTAAATGGGGAACAATCCAATCTAAGGAGTCACCACGAAAGAGTGCCCACATTCCACCAAAGCCAATAGCATCTTCATTTTTCCAAGGATCTCTGAAGAAGAGACCGGAAAAGCCATAAACCAAAGTTAACGCAAAAATAATAATGCGCGGGATTGATTTGGTGGCGGCGGCGGTGAGTTTAACCATGAGTTAAATGTCTGTATCTAGCGGCAATAAAAAAGGCAGCAAACGCTGCCTTGATTATCTCGCAGAGGAGGGTGGTTTTCCAACCAACCCCTGATTTGAGTAAGTCTGTATTAAGCCTTTTTCTTAGCTGGCTTTTCAGCAGCTTTAGCTTCTGCAGCAGCAGCTTTTTTCTCAGCTGTTTTAGCAGCGCCATCACCAGATGCTTTAGCAACAGCTTTAGTACCGAACTTCTGACGGAATTTCTCAACACGACCGGCAGTATCCATAATCTTCTGGGTGCCAGTGTAGAAAGGGTGTGACTCAGATGAAGTCTCGATCTTGGCCAATGGATATTCATTGCCATCTTCCCACTTGATAGTCTCTTTAGTAGACATTGTGGAGCGAGTCTTGAAGCTGAAGTTGTTGGAAACGTCTACAAAGACGATTTCGCGATATTCTGGGTGAATGCCTGGTTTCATTATTAGTCCTATTAGCGGGCAGCCGTTGCGGTGAACAACCTCAATACTTACCCAGTTAAATGCAAATTGGTAAATCAGTAAAAGCGAAATTATGCCATGAAATCAATGGGAAAGCGCAGTTTTACTGGCTTTCCTGGCGCAATTTAGCCACCTTTACGCATTAAATCAAAGAATTCACCGTTATTTTTGGTGGATTTGAGCTTATCAACGATAAAGTTCATTGCCTCGATATCGTCCATATCGGCCAATAATTTACGTAAAACCCAGATTTTCTGGAGATTTTCAGCTTTAACCAACAATTCCTCACGGCGGGTGCCGGACTTGTTGAGGTTGATGGCTGGGTAAACACGGCGTTCAGCTAAGCGACGCTCAAGGTGTACTTCCATATTGCCGGTACCTTTGAACTCTTCATAAATGAGGTCATCCATACGGCTACCTGTTTCAATCAAGGCGGTAGCAATGATGGTTAATGAGCCACCTTCTTCTACGTTACGTGCTGCACCGAAGAAGCGTTTTGGACGTTGCAATGCATTGGCATCCACACCACCAGAGAGTACTTTGCCTGATGAAGGGACTACGGTGTTGTATGCACGAGCAAGACGGGTAATAGAGTCAAGCAAGATGATGACGTCTTTTTTCATCTCGACTAAGCGTTTGGCTTTTTCAATTACCATCTCGGCCACTTGAACGTGACGCACAGCTGGCTCATCAAATGTTGAGGCAACTACTTCACCGCGAACGGAGCGTTGCATTTCAGTAACTTCCTCTGGACGCTCATCGACTAACAATACGATGAGGATCGCTTCAGGATTGTTCGCTGCAATGGCGTGTGCAATGTGCTGCATCATGACGGTCTTACCCGACTTTGGTGAGGCAACTAGCAAACCACGCTGGCCATAACCAATTGGAGAGATCATGTCGATGATGCGGCCCGTTAAATTTTCTTCCGCCTTAATGTCACGCTCTAATTGAACTACGCGATTTGGGTGCAAAGGCGTTAAGTTCTCGAACATGATGCGGTTCTTTAATGCCTCTGGAGGTAAGCCATTGATTTTGTCTACCTTGACCAATGCAAAGTAACGCTCACCATCTTTAGGGGTGCGAACTTCGCCTTCAACGCTGTCACCAGTGTGTAGATTGAAGCGACGAATCTGTGCAGGAGAAATATAGATGTCATCCGGAGAAGCCATATAAGAGGCATCTGGAGAGCGCAAGAAACCAAAACCATCAGGCAACACTTCCAAAGTACCGTCACCAAACACGGTTTCACCGGCTTTAGCGCGCTTCTTCAGAATGGCAAACATCAATTCTTGTTTACGCATCCGTTGCGTGTTTTCAATCTCCAGGCTGGCTGCCATTTCAAGCAGGGCGGAAACGTGGAGGACTTTGAGTTCAGATAATTGCATGTGGTTCTCGGGTGTAAATAAAAAGGTAATTGTCTTTTGGGATGTCGCTGTCTAGATGAGCATCAGACAGATATGGAAAAACAGAATTTGGGGGAGTTTGCTAAAAAAGAAGGGGGGAAGATTACTAAGAGTTTGGGCACCGAATGTGCCTTGAAGTACTGATGAGTTAGATACTACACTAAAAAACAGGTCTTGCAAGCCACTCTTGGCCTGGGGCCACTAAAAACCACAGGCTCACCCAGTGAACCTGTGATCTGGGACTATTTACAGATGACTATCAATAAATGCAGTCAACTGGGATTTGGCCAAAGCGCCTACTTTTTGAGCGGCAACAGTGCCATTCTTAAAGAGGATCAATGTTGGGATGCCACGAATGTTGAACTGGGCAGGAACGCCTTGGTTCTCATCCACGTTCATCTTAGCAATTTGGATCTTGTCGCCATACTCACCAGCCAGCTCTTCAAGGATAGGGCCGATCATCTTGCAAGGGCCACACCACTCAGCCCAGAAGTCGAGCAATACAGGTTTATCGGACTTGAGAACATCTTGCTCGAACGAAGCGTCAGTTACATATTTAATGCCGGCACTCATGAAAATTCCTTAATTAGTCTTATTTAGTTTTATATAGTTATTGCTCTACAACGCTTATA
>JBJOJF010000035.1:0-3126 GCA_046046735.1 Pseudomonadota bacterium | reverse complement strand
TTAACCAATGCTGGTTTGCGCGTTATCGACAAAAACGGCATCGATGCTGTTTTGTCTGATCTCCGTGCACGTGGCGAAATTTAAGGAGCGCACAAATGGCTAAAGGCGGCAGAGAAAAAATCAAATTAGAGTCATCAGCTGGTACTGGTCACTTCTATACAACTTCAAAAAACAAGCGTACAAAGCCTGAGAAAATGGAGATCATGAAATTTGATCCAACCATTCGCAAGCACGTTGCTTACAAAGAAACAAAGCTCAAGTAAGCAATAGAAATATCTCTTACTTGCAGCAAATAAAAAACCCGCTTACTAGCGGGTTTTTTATTGTCTCGATGAATGCTTACGCGTAACGACGCAATCTCAAAGAGAAGTCGCGCAGACTAGATAGCCCACTCTCTTCTGCACGCTGACACCATGAATGCAGCTGTGACACCAACTGATCACCAGTCGCATTAGAGCGACTCCAGATGGCCTGCAAATCACGACGCATCTCAATCATCTTGCGTAACTGAGCGTTAGTAGCCATCAACTCCTCAAGCTTTGATTTCTCTTCAGCTGTTAAGCGTGATTCGTCTTTACCCAACCAAGTACGCGCATCTTTAAGGTGATTAGCGAGAACTTGCATATGCTGAACTTCATTACTAAAGAAGCTGTGCAGGGTCTTGCTGTAACGCGCCATGATTTCATAGCGATTAGCAATGATGGCTTCAAGCGTACCCTGATCCGCAGGACGCAAATCACTTAACTGCGGTTTAGGAGAAGTCTTTTTCACTTTCGCTAGACCTACTGCGCTCATCATCTGAATGTACATCCAGCCAATATCAAACTCGTACCATTTATTGGAGAGCTTAGCGCTAGTCGCAAAGGTGTGATGATTGTTATGCAACTCTTCACCGCCAATCAAAATTCCCCATGGGAGGATATTTCTAGATGCATCCTCGTAATCAAAATTACGATAGCCCCAGTAGTGGCCAATACCGTTAATGATGCCGGCTGCAGTGATTGGAATCCACAACATCTGCACCGCCCAAACAGTTAATCCAATCGCGCCAAATAAAAACACATCAATAATCAGCATCAAGGCAACACCTTGCCAAGAGAACTTGGAATAGATGTTGTGCTCAATCCAATCATCCGGAGTGCCGTGACCAAACTTTTCTAAAGTTTCTTGATTGGCAGCTTCTTGCTTATAGAGCTCAGCTCCACGAGATAGAACTGTTTCGATCCCTAAAATTTGCGGGCTATGTGGATCATCAACGGTTTCACATTTAGCATGGTGCTTGCGATGAATTGCCGCCCACTCCTTGGTCACCATGCCCGTTGTTAGCCAAAGCCAAAAACGGAAAAAGTGCGACATGATTGGATGAAGATCTAGCGCGCGGTGTGCCTGACAGCGGTGCAAAAAAATAGTGACTGCTGCAATGGTGATATGAGTCACCACCAAAGTGAAAACCAGGATTTGCCACCAAGCCCAATTCAAATAACCATTGGAAAGCCAGTGAAGAAATACGTCTAAACCTGAAGCTGTGTTCAAAAGGGTGTCCCTAAAGAGAGGTGTAAACCCTTATTTTAGTTCTTTAGCAGCTTTCTTGGTTTTGACTTGGATCTCATTTTCCTCGCCTTTATCAGCCTTTAAAGCTGGCGCGGCAGGCTTTCGCTGGAAAACCGCTCCGAAGAAGCCATCTGTCCCATGAATATGGGGCCATAACTGCCACCAAGGATTATCGGGACTGCACCCTAATGGCATTTTTTCCTTTGGAAACAATGGCTTAAGAACATCAGCAGCAGGAACAACCTCAAATTCTGGGTGTTTTGCCAAAAATTCCTCGGCAATCTGCTGGTTTTCTTGTGGCAAAAGGCTGCAGGTTGCATAAACCAAGCGACCACCTGGTTTTAGCAGGCGGCTCGCGGAAGACAGAATGCTGATTTGCTTTTGATTGAGCTCTAAAACGCCTTCAGGGGTCTGACGCCACTTCAAATCGGGGTTACGACGCAATGTCCCCATACCGCTGCAAGGTGCATCCACCAAGACTCGGTCAATCTTTCCGGCCAAACGCTTAATCTTTGTATCATTCTCGGTATCAATCCACACTGGGTGAACGTTAGAGAGGCCGCTACGGGCTTGTCGCGGCTTTAAATTCGCCAATCTACGCTCAGATGTATCCAAAGCGTATAAACGCCCTGTTGAGCGCATAAGGGCGCCAATTGCCAAAGTCTTGCCGCCAGCTCCAGCACAAAAATCCACCACCATCTCACCACGTTTCGGAGCAAGCAAATAAGCCAGCAACTGACTACCTTCATCCTGTACTTCAAACATGCCCGCCTTAAAACCAACTGTATTTTGCAAAGCAGGCTTACCCATAATGCGCACTCCGTCGGGCGCGTATGGAGTGGGGATTGCTTGATAGCGACCGCCTAAAGCATTCATCTCCGCAAGCAATTGCTCGCGAGTAGTCTTCATCGTGTTTGCGCGCAGATCTAATAAGGCAGGATGCATTAAGGACTTGGCCAACTCTTCACGAGTTTCCTCGCCAGGATATTTTCCGAAAGCATCCCAAAGCCACTCTGGCAAATTGTTACGAACTAATGGGTTCAGCGCATTAGGATCGACGGTAGCAAAACGTTGAAGCCACTCGTATTCACCAGTCTTCAGTACGTGAGCTAAGTCAGCAATTGCACTCTCTGCGCGATTAGCAGAACCAAGACCGCCCTCAGATAAAGCAGACACCAAACCCAATAGGGCTAAGCGTCTAGCCTGTGAACCTTCACCACTAGAAGCAAATTGTGAGAACTCATTTTTACGACGCAAAATAGCAAACGCACTCTCCGCAATCAAGGCGCGGTCACGATTACCCAACTGCGGTTCAGAACGAAAATATCGACTAACTACCCGATCTGCTGGCTGCTCAAAACTCAATAACTCTGGCAATAAACGCTCTAAATGAATAGCGTGTTGCGGCAGGGCCTTAGCATTAGAAAAATTCTTTTGACCTTCGGGGGCGATGATGTTGCCACTCGCATTGCGACGCTCTGGGCGACGTAATGGATCCTTGGATTTTGCTGCGTAACTTTTTTGCGGGGCCAGACGTGAGCCTGATCTAGAACCAGACTTGCTGCTGGCGCCGGC
>JBJOJF010000034.1:0-4613 GCA_046046735.1 Pseudomonadota bacterium | reverse complement strand
CTATGCAAATATACGGGCATCAGCTTTACTGCTGGAGCCATTACTCACGGATTTTTTACTGGTGAGCGTGCTCTGTGGACTGCCGCCTTCGGAATTGCAATATATCTGGTTGGAGGTGCATTAGAAAAGCTCTCCAATCCCGATAAAGATCACAGTTGGACTGACGTATTAGCCATTGGCGTAGTTGCTTCAATCGGCTTAGGTTTCTTTACCGGAGGGCTGCAGCATTTCCCAGACTCACCGGCCAGAAGCTCATGGGTGGTGCCAGTAGGATTTGCGATGTCTTTATTGGCTATGTACCTAATGGAAGGCAAGGGTAAGGTAAAGGCGAGGGGAGTCTTTATTTACGGGGCTGTTAGCTTGGCCATCGTTATCGCTGCTTCCTTATATGCCCTCTCTTACTACACCGAACATGGTGGTGATGGCCACGGCCATGATCACGCAATGCCTGCACAAGTTGCTGCTCCAGCAATGAGAGAGCTTCGTATAGAGGTTGATGACACCATGCGTTTTGTACCAGCAAAATGGGAGGCACAAGCGGGAGAGCCCATTCGTATTATTTTGGTTAACAAGGGTAAGGTTGATCATGAGCTGGTGATCGGCACAGAGAAGGAGCTCATTGCTCACGCTAAGGAGATGGCAAATCCTGGGGCTAAAGGACACCATCACACGAATGAGATTTCAGCGAAACCAGGACAACAAGCAGAATTGGTTTGGACTTTTAAAGAGCCAGGCCAATATGCGATGGCATGCTTTGAGCCAGGGCATTATGAGGCAGGCATGAAGGGCGTTATAAACGTAGTGGCCCATCAGCACTAAGCAATAGCTGTGTAAAGCTTAAAACCTGGTTGTCACAGATAAGGCAATTGCAGCACCCGTTTGATAGCTTGTACTGTAGGGTGTTGCGCCACTCGCATTCGTTATCGAAAGTTTTCCACCAGTATTTGCCGCAAGGTAAAAATCAGCGCTGCTCGTTTTATCAATGGAGTAACTTAGGCGAGCAAAGATTGGGATAAAGCTATTTTGTCCAATACCATTTGGAGTGTAATTAGAGTTACTCAGTCTGAAGCGATAGGATCTGTAGGCTGCTCCGCCAGCAAGGCTCCATTTGTCAGCCAAGGCATAAGTCAACTCAAGCCCAGCACCTCCCGACGGTCCAGCCGGTAGGGGATTATTGAGCCTCCACTTATCAGCAATTTTCCAGTTGATGAGGAGATACGGAAAAACCTTTGTCTTATCAACCTGACGAAATACGCCTGTGCCGATACCAATTGTCAGATTGTCAGAATACTTTTTAGTCGCGCTACCGATTGCCCCGTAGGTCGCTGACCCGGCTGTACCAACACCATTTTCAGCAACCCAATCGATGATTGGGGCAAAGCCTGCACTCCAACCATCATCTAGTCTTTGGAAGTAGCTGAGGCCTACGCCCGGACTTTGAATACCTTTCCATGGCGTTTTATTTCCGTAGTTACTGACATTGCTCCAAGACCAGTCCTGATAACCATCTCGTAAATTCAGACTAATGCTCGAGTTTGCATCTATTTGGTAACGATTATTCAGGTGAATATTGGCGTCTTGCCAATTAAAACTGCCTCCAGAGCCAATATTGGTATTAAATTGATTTATTGCATTTACATTTAAAGAGGTCACTACTGAGCTGGCAGGCACATTCTGCGGTGCAAAGTTTTGGGCAAATGCCGAAGAGCTTCCTAAGATAGCTGTTGCAAAAACTAGTTTGCGGGGGACTGAGATTTTCATGCTGAAGAGCCTTGAGTGGTGTGGCTAGATTGAGTCGATATTAATGGAAATTTAGAAGCTTGTTTGTGATGGCCCCTGTTTTAGCCTTTACTCGAGCGAGAATTTGCTAATCGGTATATAAAAGATGAATCTCCAATGAAAGGGCTCCAGATGAAAAAATTACTCTCAGTACTGTTGTTACTCGCTGCGATCAATGGGGCAGCTTATGCGGCTGATAGTGCACCCGCAAAGCAGGATCCGGTGTGGCTTACGCAAGCCAGGGCTAGTATTAAAGCTGAAAAATATGATCAGGCAGTTCAGCAGCTCCAAGCCGCAAATGAAGTAGGGTCGGCTGATTGGAATAATTTGCTTGGCTACAGCCTCCGAAAAAAACCAGCGCCAGATTTAGTGGGAGCGGCAAAGTACTATCAGGCTGCACTGAAGATAGATCCAGATCATCGCGGAGCACTTGAGTATTACGGAGAGCTCAAGTTGATGAATAATGATTTGCCAGGTGCCGAAGCATTATTGGCGAGGTTAGATAAGGTTTGCACTTTTGGATGTGAGGAGTACTCAGATTTAAAAGCATCCATACAAAAATATAAGTCTAAAAAGTAATCTGCTGAATTTTTTGACTGTACTAATTTTTTAATTCTCAGGTCTGCTTAATATTATTAAAAGATTAATAGAGGAAACATGACTCAATCTTCTCGTCGTAATTTTTTAAAAACATCTGTCATTGGTTCGGCATCAATGCTTGGGGCTTCGGGAGCAATAATCGAGCATGCTCAGGCCCAGCCGCTTCCTGTAAGATCAAAATTAGATTCGAAGGTTAACGAGATATCCCAAAAGCTCTTTGCTGATGATGGTTTAGCAATCCCGATTGCTACAAAGCCAACAGCCTCTAGATTGGCCAAAGGCCTAGATCGCACAATGGTTCTTGGCGGCGGCGGCGAATATTACATTGCTTGGTATTGCGGATTTTTTCATGGCTTGATGGAGTCGGGTCTTGATATGGTCCAAATTCCCGAGATGGTAGTCGGCACCTCTGCGGGCGCATACATGGGCTCTTCACTGCTCTCAGGAGAGTTTTCACGTCTACGCACAGAGTTTGATTTCTTTGGCAAGTTTCCAGAAATCTTTGCAAAGATTGCTCCGGTAGCTAAGCCCAATATTAGTCAGATGCGTGCAGATCAAATTAATATGAGTGCAACTGATGGCAGCATAGAGACGCTCAAAATCATTGGGCATGCTGCATTGGCAGCAAACAATAAGTTAAACGGCGATCGCGTTGAAAAAGTGGCTGCACTATTAACTGGTGATAGTAAAAAAGACTGGCCGACCAGTCGAATGCATACGACGGGTATTGATTGTTATACCGGCGAGCGTATTGTTGTGAGTCAGGCAGCTGCGAGAAAAAATAACATCCCCTTGGCGCATGGTACGGCAGCAAGCAGTTCTCTACCGGGCGTAGTTGGGCCAACCTTGCTTGGTCAGCGCTATGTAATGGATGGAGGCATTTGCTCCAATCCTGCTCACGTAGATTTAGTGGCGGGATCTAAAAGAGCGTTGGTAATTACATTAACTGACGGTGTAACTGGCGCTATTCTTACTACCATTCCACACCCCATTGCTCAAAATATTAAAGATATCGAAGCGACTGGCACAAAAGTGAAATGGATTGTTGCTGGCACACCCCCGGGAATTGATTTATTAGATCCAAAGCAAATTAGTGGCGCATTGCGTACTGGATACAATCGAGCAAAAACTGAAGCGGCAAAGATCAAAGAGTTTTGGGCATAGATATTTAGAAGATATGAAGAATTTAATTGCAACTCTATTGGTGGGGTACTCAATCACCTCATTTGGACAAACGGCCAATGTCCAGCCTGATAGTCATCAGCACCTGGGCGACGTCAAGGTTACCCAAATACTCAAGGCCACAAACGAGTGGGATGGTAGTCCGCTGCCCCCTTACCCAACTCAGAACCCAGAAATTACGATTCTTTCTTACGAGATAGCGCCAGGTGTAAGACTACCCATGCATAAGCATCCAGTTATCAATGCAGGAGTATTGCTGCAAGGGCAGCTAACAGTCATTGCCAAGGATGGAAAGCAATTAATTCTGAATCCGGGTGATTCAATAGTGGAGTTAGTCAATAAATGGCACTATGGCATTAATCAAGGCTCTGTGCCGGTAAAGCTCATCATGTTTTATGTTGGGGAGGTTGGAGTTCCCCTGGTTATTAAAGAAAGCGATTAGAAATATTAGGTTTTGATCCTTTTCTTTTTGTGACCAATGTTTAAGAAGTTCATCTGGAGTATTCAATGCTATTAATCACCGCAATCATTGCTTCAGCATTAACGATTATTTTTATCCGACTCTCTTTTGCCGTCATTCATCTCAGAAGAAAGAATCAGGTGGGCTTAGGAAGCGGAGGCCATGAGGATTTAGAGAGGGCGATCCGTGCGCAGGGCAACTTTTCTGAGTACGTTCCTTTAGGCCTCATTTTGATTGCCTGCCTTGAATTAAATGGAGCCCCTTGGTGGTTGGTTGCCGCCCCAGGGCTTAGCTTGATTATTGGACGCTTAATTCATGCCAAGGGGATCAACATCCCTCCGCCAGATTTCCGTAAGCGTGTTTTGGGCATGAAATTTACTTTTGTAACGCTGATCAGCTTGGTTATTTTGAATATCGGCTGGATTCTGTTCAATCTGGTCTTGTAAGGGCCGAATGAATTAGCTATAACTGGATATATCTGAAATAATGGTAATAGAATTAAACAACCGCAGTTTCAAGGAGCTACTTTCATCATGAAAAAAACAATACTTTCTTTTTTGCTCTTAGCTGCATCTCTATTTTTGGTGGGTTG
>JBJOJF010000033.1:0-4187 GCA_046046735.1 Pseudomonadota bacterium | reverse complement strand
GGCCCAATGGGTAAGACTGCGGAAGACTGCGCTCTGCTTCTCACAGCCATGTCGTCGCATGATCCACGTGATTCCACATCTTTGGCTGATTCTGGTGAGGACTATGGCCGTTATCTCACTCAGAACTGGCAAGAAGGCAGCACTAATCCTGCAAAGCCATTAGAAGGATTGCGTGTGGGGTTGCCAAAAGAATTCTTTGCAGAGGGTCTGGCGCAAGATGTTGCCAATTCAGTAAACGCCGCAGCAAAAGCATTAGAGGGTCTCGGAGCGAAATTGGTTGACGTGAGTTTGCCAAAAACAAAGCTATCGATTCCGGTCTACTACGTTTTAGCACCAGCAGAAGCCTCTAGTAATTTAAGTCGCTTTGATGGCGTGCGCTATGGACATCGTGCAAATGAATATCGTGATTTGGCAGACATGTATAAGAAGTCACGCACAGAAGGTTTTGGTGCTGAGGTCAAGCGTCGCATCATGATCGGCACCTATGTTCTATGCCATGGCTATTACGATGCATATTATTTACAGGCACAAAAAATTCGTCGCATCATTGCGGCAGATTTTCAAGCGGCATTTGAAAAGTGCGATGTGATCCTGGGGCCGGTAGCCCCTGATGTTGCATGGCGTTTGGGGGAGAAATCAAAAGACCCAGTGCAGATGTATTTAGAGGATATCTATACGCTCTCTACAAACCTAGCGGGCTTGCCAGCAATGAGTGTTCCGTGCGGATTTAGTTCAAATCATTTACCGATCGGAATGCAGTTGATTGGTAATTATTTTTCTGAGGCACGCTTATTGCAAGTGGCTCATCAATATCAGCAAACCAGTGACTGGCATTTGCGTCAAGCAAGCGAGGTGGCATGATGCAATGGGAAGTCGTTATTGGTCTAGAGACCCACG
Organism: Pseudomonadota bacterium; assembly: GCA_046046735.1. Taxonomy (GTDB): domain Bacteria; phylum Pseudomonadota; class Gammaproteobacteria; order Burkholderiales; family Burkholderiaceae; genus Polynucleobacter. Next base: position 3,290 of record JBJOJF010000033.1, on the reverse strand, counting down.
CGCAACTACAAACGCAATCAAAAATATTTAGCGGCGCAAGCACGCACTTTGGAGCAAGTCCAAATACACAAGCTTGCGCGGTTGACTTGGCGCTACCTGGTGTCTTGCCTGTACTGAATCGCCAGGCAGTAGAGCATGCGATCTGTTTTGGTTTAGCAGTGGGCGCAAAGATTTCGCCAGCGAGTATTTTTGCGCGTAAGAATTATTTCTATCCAGATTTACCTAAGGGCTATCAAATTAGTCAGATGGAGCTCCCGGTAGTTGTCGGTGGTCAGCTGGAGATATTAGTAGGTGATCAAGTTAAGGTAGTTGAATTGACACGCGCCCACATGGAAGAAGATGCGGGCAAGTCCGTTCATGAAGAGGGCTTTATTGGCCCACATGGTGAAGCTTCTAGCGGCATTGATTTAAATCGTGCCGGCACTCCCTTGTTGGAGATCGTGACCGAACCGGTAATGCGAAGTGCTGCTGAAGCAGTTGCATACGCTAAAGCTTTGCATACGCTCGTAGTTTGGCTGGGTGTTTGTGATGGCAATATGCAAGAAGGTTCATTCCGCTGTGACGCCAACGTATCTGTTCGTCCGATGGGGCAAAAAGAATTTGGTACCCGCTGCGAAATTAAGAACCTCAATTCTTTCCGGTTTTTGGAAGAAGCAATTCAATATGAAGTACGGCGCCAAATTGAGTTAATTGAGGATGGTGGCACCGTTGTTCAAGAGACGCGTTTATACGATCCTGATCGTCAAGAGACAAGAGGGATGCGTAGTAAGGAAGACGCAAACGACTATCGCTATTTCCCAGACCCTGACTTATTGCCGGTAGTTATTGATGATGCATGGATTGCAGATGTCCGTAGCAAGATGCCAGCACTTCCAGCGCAGTTACGTGAGCAATGGCAAAGTGAATTTGGTTTGAGCGCGTATGACACGCAATTGCTTACTCAAGATCGTGACACTGCAAACGTGTTTGAGGAGCTCTTGGCAATTGTTGGCAAGCCATTGGCAAAGGCAGCGGCTAATCTGATTGCTGGAGAATTTGCATCTGCGCTTAATCGAGTTGGAATGACTGCCGCTAATGCGCCCCTCAAAGCAGAGCATTTGGCCCCCTTATTAACGCGCGTAGCTGACGGTACTATTTCCAACAAGATTGCTAAAGATATTTTTGCGATTCTTTGGGAAGAGGCTATTGCAGGTAAGGCGATAAGTACTGTTGATCAAGTGATTGATGCCAAAGGCTTAAAGCAGATTAGTGATAGCGGTGAGTTGGAAGCCATGATTGATAAGGTGCTCGCGGCCAATGAGAAGTCTGTTGAGGAGTTCCGTTCTGGCAAAGAAAAGGCATTTAATGCTTTGGTAGGCCAAATCATGAAAGCCTCTCAAGGTAAAGCGAATCCTGGCCAAGTGAATGAGTTGCTCCGTAAAAAGCTGGGCTAATAAGATGCAAAACAATTAAGTAAGTGAGAAAGAGATAGATGAGTGCAATTGATCCTAAGCAAGCTGAGCAAGAGGAATTGGTGGCCGAGTGGTTGCGTGCTACCCCTGGCTTCTTTGAGCGTTATGCCAATCTATTAAATGAAATTCGCTTGAAGCATCCGCACGAAGATCGTGCGATTTCATTGCAAGAACGTCAAATGACTTTATTGCGCACGCAGAACCAAGAGCTTAATCGTCGTTTAAGTGAGATGTTGCACTTTGGTAGTCGCAATGACAAAACCCAGCAAAGCTTAGTTGCATGGTTGTTACGTTTAATGCGGGCTAACAATAAGGCTGATGTTGAAGCTGCTGTGACAGTTGGCTTGGCAGAAGTATTTGAGGTTGAGTCCGCACAACTGTTGTCGCCTAACTCTGCTTTTGGGCCTTGGGTAGATACCCCTTTGTGTGGCTCAGCTAAAGAGCTGGCTTCCGCAAGCGTTGATCTGCTTGCTACCCAAGTTGCAATTGATCCTGAGTGGCAAAGTATGGTTGCCATTGGACTGCCGCTAGGTAAAAGTATTGGCACGACTCAATCACCGGCAGTATTGCTCTTGGCTAGTAAAGACGAAACCCGTTTTACGGCAGACATGGGCGCCTTCTATTTACGTCAGATTGCCGAATTAACTGCAGCAGCTTTGGATCGCATCCAGGCTTATGAGCCAAGCGCCAGCTGATCTTCATCCACTCATACAAGAGTACTTGCATGAGCTGCATGTATTAAGACAGCTATCACCGCATACGCTCAAGGCGTATCGGATGGATTTGAGCGAACTCCAAGCTTTTGCGGAGGGCGATTCTGTTGAGTTATTAAAAGTCAGCAATGCTCATGTGCGTCGTTGGGCGGGGCGCCTCCATTCCAAAGAGAAGTCTTCTCGCACGATTGCGCGTGCTTTATCCGCATGGCGTGGTTGGTATGACTGGCTTACAGAAAAAGATGCGCGACGGGACGCTCAAGCTGGGCGCGCAAGCCTAAGTCTGATTGCTAATCCGGTGGATGATGTGAAGGCGCCAAAGCGCCTTAAATCATTGCCAAAGGCGCTGTCTGTGGAGCAAGCACTTTCTTTGGTTAATCAAGCGGTGAAAGAGGCAGGGGAAAAGAACGATTTAGAAACGGTGCGAGATGCTGCCATCATTGATTTGCTGTATTCATCCGGCTTGCGCCTTTCAGAGTTATTGGGCATTGATGTATTGCAGAGTAAAGATCGACAGCATGAGTCAGCTGGCTGGTTAGATTGGGATGCCGCAGAAGTCACTGTTCTAGGAAAAGGTGGCAAGCGTCGCTCTATCCCCATTGGTGCACCGGCAATGCAGTCTTTGCGGGTATGGCGTGAGATTCGCGATCAGGCTAAAGAAGCAGGACAGGCGCAATCTTCAAATGCGCTATTTATTTCGGCTTCTGGTGCTCGCTTATCCCCAAGAACAGTCCAGGCGCGCCTCAGAACCCTGGCAATGCGGGCAGGCCTTCCGACTCATGTTCATCCACATATGATGCGCCACAGCTTTGCTAGCCATGTTTTGCAGTCCTCTCAGGATTTGCGAGCCGTTCAGGAGATGCTGGGTCACGCCAGCATTGCTAGCACCCAGATTTATACCTCTTTGGATTTTCAACACCTAGCCCAGGCATACGATAAAGCCCATCCGCGCGCAAAGGCTGGCAAAGACTGAGGAACTCGGTAAGATAGAAGGTTTCCCGAATTGGGAAGATGTTTATAGATTTTGAATGGATCAAATATGGCGTTAATTCCAGTAACAATTCTCACAGGCTTTTTGGGTAGCGGCAAAACAACTTTGCTCAAACATATTTTGACTGAGCAGCAT
>JBJOJF010000032.1:0-2653 GCA_046046735.1 Pseudomonadota bacterium | reverse complement strand
GCGTGAATCAATGCAAAGATGTGAGTAGCGCTTAGTCATGACGAGTGATTTATGCCCCATACTTTCGGCGATTGCTAGTAGTGGGGCGCCATTTTGTGCAAGCCATGATGCATGTGTATGGCGTAATGAATGAAACACCACATCCGTATTTTCAAGATTGGAATCTTTCAGAGCGTTCGTCCAGGCCTTACCAAAGCCCATAGGCTTGGTTGGGTTCTTGCCACAGAAAACCAAATCACCTGATTTCTCCTTGCTTCCCATAAAGCGCCTGAGTTCCTTAATGACATCAGGCAGTAAAACAAGTGTGAATGCTTCTCCGTTTTTTGTCCGATTTATTTTTGCTGTACCTGCCTCTAAGTTCAGGTCACTCCAATGTAGGCCAACTAAGGCGCCTCTACGCCCCCCTGTTGTCACCGCAAGCATGACTAGGGCAGTGAGCTTGTTCCAGCCTGATATGCGAGTGGCAGTGAGTAATCGCTCATATTCTTCATTAGAGAGATAGCGAGTTCGTGCGTTATCTTCAGGGAATCGTTCGGTATCAATGACAGGATTAATCCAGCCTTTGGGCATCAGACGTTTTTTTCTTGCCCAAGTTAAGACTGATTGAAGGGTGCCTCGGTAGCGGTTAATTGTTCCGTCAGCCAGAGGTTCATGAGTGCTCGAGAGTACTCCTCCGGGTTTGGTGCCCCCGCGGTTGTGAATTTTTCCTCGCTTGATGAGGGTTTTTAGGCTATCATCCACGTGATCTGAGTCAATTTCAGACGCAATGAGATCGCCCATTTGATGGACAAAAAACTGTAATTTGCTGTGAAATGACTTATCTCGGCCTACATAGCCAGCCATAAAAGAATTGGCCAAAGCCTTGAAGGTGAAGCTTTCACCCCTAATCAGGAGGTGATTTACCGCTATTTTGCTTATTTCCATGTTTGCTTCTCCATATCAAGAGCAACGGTTAAGTTGCTAAGTTATGTCAACGCTAAACACAGACTACAAAAGACGTTGGTGGGTCGGGCGAGATTCGAACTCGCGACCAACGGATTAAAAGTCCGCTGCTCTACCGACTGAGCTACCGACCCAGTAAAGACAGAAATTATAGCAAGAAGTTCAGTTCGCTTCCCTGGGTTTTGAGGGGGCGCCCTCTATCCCCTGTAGTTACGGGTTTGCTATGCGTTAGCCCGTCTAGCAACCGGCGGATTTTTTGAGAAATAATCCTTAATTCCCTTCAAAATCGCTTCTGCAATTCGGTCTTGGTAGGCGTCGTCATTAAGGCGAGCCTCCTCTTGAGGATTGCTAATAAAGGCAGTTTCTACCAGGATGGAGGGGATATCTGGGGCCTTTAGCACCGCGAAGCTGGCCTGTTCTACTTTGGCCTTATGGAGTGGTGCAAACCCACCAATTTGCTTCAATATTGATTGGCCTACTTGTAAGGAGTCTTTAATTTGGGCGGTGGTGGACATATCTAGCAATAGATTGGCTACCTGCTTGTCCTGGGTCTTAATGTTGATCCCGCCGATGAGGTCTGAAGCATTTTCTTTGTTGGCCATCCATCGTGCTGTAGTGCTGCTGGCACCCATTTGGGAGAGGGCAAATACAGAGGCACCTTTTGCACGAGGCTCAATAAAAGCATCCGCATGAATCGAGACGAATAAATCTGCTTCAACGCGCCGTGCTTTTTGTACTCGGGTATGAAGTGGCACAAAGTAATCGCCATCTCGAGTTAAAAATGGGCGCATATAGGCATCGTTATCAATCTTGTCACGCAAACGTTTAGCGATAGACAGAACGACATGCTTTTCTTTGGAGCCCATTGCGCCAATGGCTCCAGGATCTTCGCCCCCATGTCCCGCATCAATGGCAATGGTGATGAGTCTCTTATGTTTGGCTGGAGGGGCGCTTTCTTTTACCTCTGGAATAGCTTGTGCTACTGGTGCTTTAGGAGCTTCTTTCTTGGCGGCAAATTGTGCAATAAGGTCAATCTCTTCATTGACCTTTTCAAGCGCACTCTCCTTGCGTGCACTGCTTTTCACTAACTCCATCAGTGGGTCTGGTGGGGTAGTGGGGTAGAGGTCCAACACCATGCGGTATTGATATTCTGCGATAGGGTCTAGCGTAAAGAGTTGTGGCTTTACTGGTTCTTTGAGATCAAATACCAATCTCACCAAGCCAGGCTGAAATTGACCTACCCGAATTTGAGAAACATAAGGATCATTTGGTTTTACTTTGGCCACCAAATCTTTGAGTGTGGAGTTCAGCTCCATACCTTGAACATCAACCACCAAGCGATCGGGATTGGTGAGAAGTTGTTGTGAGATTGGTAGTGCCTTGTCTGACTCTAGGGTGATGCGGGTGTAATCCTCCGCTGGCCAAATACGCACGCCTAATATCTTCGCCCCCCATGCGATGTCGATTTCGCTGAGGAGTAAGACAAACCCCATGAGCTTTGCAGAGGTTTTTAGATGCTTTCTTCTTGAGGCGTTAATGGGCTTATTCATGCTGGTAATAACTTTAAAACTTGGCTGCCATTTTGCGACAGCGCTTGAAATCTAATTTCTCTTGCATGCTCATCATTGCTAGCTGCTAAGTGAATCCGAATATCAAATCTAGGAAGCGTACCTTCAGCTTTGTCTGGCCATTCCACTAAGCAAAATCCTGG
>JBJOJF010000031.1:0-3460 GCA_046046735.1 Pseudomonadota bacterium | reverse complement strand
AGCTGCTACTGCGCCTGGATTTTTAGCTACGACTGTTTGATAGCGCTGAGCATCTTCGGCATCTGGTTGATGCTCAATGTAGGGCGGTAGCGGTAGTTCGCCAAAGCGCTCCAGTAGAGAGAACACATTTTCCGGAAAGCGAACTTCATAAAAGCGGCCGTCATAACCAATCATTTCTACGGGGAAGGTTTCACCCAGCTTGTTGTGGACATGAACAATCATGCCGGTCTTAGGCACCTTAGAGGCTCTAATTTGAACCCAGGCTTGATTTTCAGCGCTGATCCGTTCAATCAGTAGCTCCACATTCCCGCCAGTCTCTTTTTTTCCATGAAGGCGGGCAGGGATAACTTTGGTGTCATTGAATACCAGTAAATCCCCTGGCTTGATAAGGTTAAGAATGTCCTTAAATTGACGGTCTATTAACTGGGCAGCATTCATCCCCTCAGCCTTAACCTCTAAGAGGCGGCTGTCTGTTCTATTGGCCAGTGGATGCTGGGCAATTAGATGGGGCGGAAGGTCGTAATTGAAGTCGGAGAGTTGCATAGCATTACCATCAGGTATTGGATTTTAACGATGACGACTAAGCGACCGCCAACTGCACTCGAAAAGATGGGTTTAAACAGCCCAATGGCACTCGCTTTGCACCTGCCATCTCGCTACGAAGACGAAACTGAGCTCTTCACCATAGAGGAAGCCATAGGTTTGGGTAGATTTCAGTCGATTCAGACCCAGGGTGTCGTTATTCGTAATCAGGTCATGTTTAGGCCCAGAAGGCAGTTGCTAGTCACTATTGAAGATGACACCGCTTCATTGCAGCTCCGCTTCCTCAATTTCTATCCAAGTCAACAGAAGCAAATGGCAGTCGGCGCCCATGTGCGTGTTCGTGGCGAAGTTCGTGATGGTTACCAGGGTGAAGAGATGGTTCACCCTACTGTTCGTGCATTGACTGCAGATGCCCCGTTGCCTAAAAGTTTGACGCCGGTATATCCAGCGAGTGCAGGGGTATCGCAGACCATTATTCGGAAGGCGGTCATTCAGGCTTTACGCGAACCCAGTTTGACTGCAAGCTTGGCAGAATTTTTGCCAACTCAGTTAATGCAAGAGATTCTGCCAAGGCATGATTGGCCGCCATTGCAAGAGGCAATTGGATATTTACATCAACCACCTGCTGATGCCAATACTCAAGCCCTGCTAGATCGTACTCATCCTGCTTGGCGCCGAGTTCAATTTGAAGAGTTACTTGCCCAGCAAATCTCATTAAAGCGGGCGCATGCCATTCGTAGGGAAAGACGTGCTCCCAGTTTTCAAAAGTTGCATCAACAAGATGCATCACCAATCAGTATTGAGGAGGGTTTACTTAAGGTCTTGCCCTTTCAATTAACTGGCGCTCAAGCGCGAGTTTGGTCTGAGATTGGCGCAGATCTAACCAATACCTTCCCAATGAATCGATTACTACAGGGTGATGTGGGTAGTGGGAAGACGGTGATTGCAGCTTTAGCTGCCGCACGCGCTATGGATCATGGCTATCAGGCTGCCATCATGGCTCCGACAGAAATCTTGGCTGAGCAACACTATCTCAAAATGCAGGAATGGTTTGAACCATTGGGCATCAAGATTGCATGGCTATCTGGAAGTTTGAAAGCCAAAGATAAAAGGCTTGCGCAAGACATGATTGAGAGCGGTGAGGCACAACTCATTATTGGTACTCATGCCTTGATACAGGATAAGGTTAGCTTTTCTAAACTCGGTTTAGCAGTGATTGATGAACAGCATCGCTTTGGAGTAAGGCAGCGTTTAGAAATCCAGCAACGGGTGGGCTCAGAATTGTTTTACTGTCACCAACTGATGATGTCAGCCACGCCGATTCCGCGCACGCTAGCAATGACCTACTACGCTGACTTAGATGTATCCGTAATTGATGAGCTTCCACCGGGACGTAAACCGATTGCGACGAAGGTAGTTAAAGCTGCTCGTAGAGACGAAGTAATCGGCGGTTTAAAAGCCTGGCTGGAAAAGGGATTGCAGGCTTATTGGGTGTGTCCTTTGATCGAAGAGTCAGAGGCATTACAGCTACAAACTGCCGTTGAGAGTTTTGAGCAGTTGACCCAAGCGTTGCCCGAATTTAAAGTGGGCTTAGTGCATGGCCGACTTAAAAGCGAGGAGAAGGCTGCCGTCATGGCGGCATTTAAAGCTAATGAAATTCAACTCTTAGTTGCAACCACGGTGATTGAAGTTGGGGTTGATGTTCCTAATGCTGCGTTGATGGTCATTGAGCATGCTGAGCGTTTTGGTTATGCCCAGATCCATCAATTGCGTGGACGTGTAGGGCGTGGTTCAGCAGATTCTGTGTGTATTTTGATGTATGCAGAACCCTTGTCATTGGCGGCCAAGGAGCGACTACAAACTTTGCGAGAGACTTCCGATGGATTTGTGATTGCAGAGCGAGATTTATCGCTTCGTGGCCCAGGTGAGTTATTGGGCGCCAAGCAGTCAGGCGATGCCATGCTCCGGTTTGTGGATCTGCAGCGCGATGCTTGGTTAATTGAATTGGCGCAGTTGGCAGCTGAGCGTTTGTTGGCTGAGCATGCTGACTTGGTGGAGCGGCATTTGGAGCGTTGGTTAGGATCTCGTACGGAGTTCTTAAAGGCTTGATAATCATTTGATAACTACTAAGACATCATTTTTCTAATGCGCGATCGTTTCATTGCTTATGCACATTTAATTAGGCTCGATAAGCCTATTGGAACGCTGCTTTTATTATGGCCAACGCTTTGGGCGCTTTGGTTAGCTAGCAGTGGCTTTCCTGAATGGCATCTATTGCTGATTTTCTCAATGGGTACTTTTTTAATGCGTAGCGCAGGATGCGCTGTGAACGACTACGCTGATCGTGATTTTGATCGCCATGTTTTGCGTACTAAAGATCGTCCAATTACCAGTGGCAAGATTTCCGGAAAAGAGGCCTTAGTGGTGGCTGCGACTTTAGCCCTCATCGCCTTCCTGTTGATTCAGCCACTCAATCTATTGACGAAGCAGCTATCGGTATTTGCGCTGGCTGTGGCGATTATTTATCCATTTACCAAACGATTCTTTGCCATTCCACAAGCGGTTTTGGGAATTGCATTTGGTTTTGGTATTCCCATGGCATATGCGGCAGTTCTGGGCTTTATTCCTTTGGAGGCTTGGATCTTGTTTGTCGGCAATATCTTCTGGGCGATTGCTTATGACACTGCTTATGCAATGGTCGATCGTGATGATGATTTGCGCTTAGGCTTGCGAACCTCAGCAATTACCTTTGGCCGTTTTGATGTTCTGGCAATTGCTCTGAGCTACACAATTCTTTTTGCTAGTCAGGTGGTTGTTGCGCAACTCGCCAAATTGAGTAATTACTTCTGGATTGGCTGGACCTTAGCGCTGATTTGCGCAAGGTATCACCTGAAGCTGGTTTCAACCAGAAAACGTG
>JBJOJF010000030.1:0-4433 GCA_046046735.1 Pseudomonadota bacterium | reverse complement strand
GCAGGAATAAACATATTGATAGATTCAAATAGCGGCTTGCTTTGAGCAAATGCAAAAGTGGGGACGCTATTCACCAAAGCAAATGCTGAGGAATATGTCAAAAATTCTCTACGTGATGTTTTCATTTTTTTCCTTTTTTATCAAACTACTGTCTCGTTCATCAAACTATAACTAATATTTTGAATATACCCAAATCTAACGCAAAGACTGGAAAGTCCAAATTCCCAGCATCGTTAAAGCCAGGGATCCCACTAAATTCAGGAGCGCGGTACCTAAGGCCCACGTTAACTCGCCGCGCTGCAATAGCCCCACAACCTCGGCTGAGAAGCTAGAAAAAGTGGTGAGACCCCCCAGAAAGCCCGTAACCACAAATAATTTCCATTCCGGAGACAGGTTCGGGTTACTTCCGAAGAAAGCCACTGCAATACCAATTAAATATCCGCCAGTCATATTGGAGATAAAAGTACCCAGTGGCAGAGTAGAGGAAATACCCACGGTAGCGAGGTTGAATCCTGCCCTCAGTAGCGCACCAAAACCGGCGCCACAAAAAATTGCAAATATAGATGGCCACATATTAAATATCTATTGAATTGAGAAAGTTAGCATACTAATGGAACTCATCTCCAAGCCATTCACTAAGACATGAGACGCTTCACCATGCTCTTGAAGGGCGAGCACGTACAAGGCAGGCCAGTAATGCTCTGGTGTTGGTATTGATAAATGCGCCGAATCACCAAATTGCTCCCAATGAATCAAGGTTTCGTGATGATTTGCCTTCATCTCCGAAACGAAGAACTCATTGAACTCCTTGGCCCAGGGGTAAGGTTCGGCACCCTCTTCCCAGTGAATGGTTCGCAAATTGTGAACTACATTACCGCTAGCCAAAATCAGAATATTTTCCTCGCGCAGAGGGCGTAGTTTTTTTGCGAGTTCGTAATGCTCTTGTGCCGACAATGAGCCGTCAAGACTGAGCTGAACTACTGGCACATCGGCATTTGGATAAAGATATTTCAGAACAGACCATGCGCCATGATCGATGCCCCACTCGTTCTCTTCCAGAACGACAGGAACCTCTAGCAACTCTTTGACGCGATCAGCAAGAGCAGGACTTCCAGGCGCCGGATACTGAATATCAAACAGCGCTTGAGGGAAACCACCAAAATCATGAATGGTCTTGGGTTTAGGCATTGCAGTAACCCAAGTACCTCGGGTAACCCAGTGGGCCGAGATGATCAAAATCGCATCTGGGCGTTTTAGCGACTTACCCAGTGCAGTCCAGCTATTGGTATAGCGATTGGGTTCAATCGCATACATTGGACTGCCATGACCAACAAATACAGCAGGTTGGCGATGGCTAGTCATTGAATACGATTAACCGAATACGTAACCAGTATGAGCAGCAACCAATGCAAACAAAATAGCCAAGCTAGTAGCGGCTGCCAACATCACGATCAAAGTGATGATTTTCTTATTTACTTCGTCTTTCGACTCTTTATGCCATTCGTTCATACTCAGTCCTTATTCAACAAATCATTGATAGGTGGAATTATCCACTATCGGCCGCGGCCAGCCTTACGCATCATGCCTTTTCCACCGCCAAAGCCTGCCTGAGGCCTTCCACCCGGTCCTGATGGCCCTTTGGGGGCTGGTGGGCGTGCCGGTGGCTTAGCAACAACTGGCTTGGCTGGGGTTTTTGAGTCGGGTTTCTTATCGTCAGTCACTTTTTACTCCTATGGATATCATATTGCCATGATTACCGACTATTCTATCCAAGCTATTGCAGTAAATGCGATTCCCTTAGTTTTTGCCATCACAATCCATGAGGCAGCGCATGGTTATGCTGCTCGGAGATTCGGGGATAACACGGCCTACATGCTGGGTCGAGTCAGCTTAAACCCCTTAAAACACATCGATCCGGTTGGCACCATCCTCATCCCATTGCTGTTAATTTTGACCAGTGCGCCATTTCTCATTGGGTACGCCAAACCGGTGCCAGTCAACTTTGGGCGTCTTCGCAATCCTCGAATTGACTCAATTTGGGTCGCCTTAGCAGGACCAGGCTCAAACTTCGCCCAAGCCCTCCTTTGGGCTATCCTCCTCATCGCTCTCGTTGGATTTGGGGTGAATGAGCGATTCTTATTAGCCATGTCCCAAGCAGGTATTACTTGGAATCTCGTCCTCCTGGTATTTAATCTCTTCCCGCTGCCACCTTTAGATGGTGGACGCATCTTATCTAGCTTATTGCCGGCCCGCCAGTCCATTGCTCTTGGCAAATTAGAGCCCTGGGGATTTTTTATTGTGCTAGCCCTAGTCTTTACTGGCGTCATCGGCAGCTTATGGATGGAGCCCTTGATTGCATTTTTCAAAGCGATCATCTACTTTGTGACGCTCCCTTTGCAGATGATTTTCTAATCACATCCAAATGGCATTAATCCCTGTTCAGTAGTATGCTGATTCCAAAGCCTCACCCCAATCCATTCAAAATACTGGAGCTCCCCATGAAATTCAAACATATTGTTTTTGCTACCCTTGCGCCAACATTGCTTGCCAGTGCCGGCATCGCTTATGCGCAATTCAAAAAGCCAGAAGATGCCATTAAATATCGCCAGAGCGTCTATACGGTTATGGCCAATTCATTTGGGAAAATTGGTGCTGTCGTAAAAGGTGAGGCACCATTCAACAAAGATGAGGTAGCCAAGAATGCTGCAGTAGTTGCAACACTCTCCACGCTGCCATGGCAAGCCTTTGGTCCAGGCACTGAAGGTGGCAATGCGCTTCCTGCGGTTTGGTCTGATAACGCTAAATTCAAATCCGGTGCAGAGAAAATGCAACTTGCCGTTGCCAACTTAAATACTGCAGCTCAGTCCGGCGATCAAGAGGCAATTAAAAAGGCTTTTGGTGCTGCAGGCGCTACCTGCAAAGGTTGCCATGATGACTTTAAGAAAAAGTAATCAGAGAGTAATGAAGTAACCCAGAACTACTGCAATTAAGCTCAGCAACAATAAAGCTAGGCCGCGTTGCACACCTCCATCTTTGGAGGCTTGACCCAAGTCAGCAGGAAGAATTTTTTCCGCTTCACTTGGGTCAATTTCTTTATCGCCTAACAGCATTGGCCTGATTAAATTCTCACCCTTGAATTTTTGGTGATACAGAATTGCACAAAGATGAAGTGCAATCAAAATGATGAGCACTTTTTCATTAAAGTAGTGCAGTGAAGTTAACAACTCAACAGTGGAGCTCGAAACGTATTTTGCAAATGGGCCTTCAAAAGAAATGTCATCATTCGCAAAGAGACCCGTTATCGCCTGAAAACCCACTGATGCCAATAAGGCAAGCACAGATAAGGCGCCTAATGGATTATGGCCAAGGCCAGCCTTTGTTTTTCCAGAAAGAAAATTGAGCAAGGCCTTAGGGCTCGGGACAAAATTAATGAAGCGCGCATGATGCGAGCCAATCAACCCCCAAAGCACTCTAAAAATAATCAAGGTTAAAACGCAGTAGCCCAAACGAGCATGCCACTCCATGGCATTACCGCCAAGCTTGACGGTAATAAAGCTCGCAGTGATGCAGGCCACTAGAAGCCAGTGAAATAGGCGAATCGGTAAGTCCCAAATACGGATCTTTATCTTCATTCCCTAAGAATAAATCACTATTCGCTTTAGAATCAGAACAAATCATGAATGCAAGCCAGGCCTTTAGAACTTTATTGCTGTACCGCGTAGGTACCACTCTCAGCTATCAAATAACAATGGTTGCAGTGGGTTGGCACTTATATGAAATCACCAATAGCGTCTTTTCACTGGGTCTCGTCGGACTGGCGGAGCTAGTACCTTATTTTGCGTTAGCGCTTTATGCCGGTCATGCTGTTGACCATCACTCTCGAAAGGTGATTGCTGCAATTGCTTGCCTACTACATATTGTTGTCGCCTTATTTTTAACTGCTTTAGCTTTAGATTTACTAGCCCCTCCTGTGCCTTTGATTTACACGGCAGTTGCTTTTTTGGGGATAGCTCGCGCCCTACTGAGGCCCTCATACCAAGCGATCTTTGGGCAGCTCATTCCTAGAGATCAAACGACACGCTACACGGCGTATGCATCATCCGCCTTCCAGATCTGTGTAGTCGCCGGCCCAGGCTTAGGAGGGCTGATGATTGGTTTTGCCGGACTCGAATGGACGTATGCACTAGCTGCCCTTAGCGGTATTGTTGGTCTTTATGGCATTACCTTAATTCGCATCACCCATGAAAAATCTCACGACATCAGCGGTAATTTTCTGAAGAGCTTTTTAGCTGGCATTCATTACGTCAGAAAACATGAGTTGCTTTTAGGCGTGATGGCACTTGATATGTTTGCAGTCCTTTTCGGCGGAGCGGTTTCCATCTTGCCCGCCTTTGTGAAAGAAGTACTCGATGCTGGCCCCGAAACCCTTGGCA
>JBJOJF010000029.1:0-3766 GCA_046046735.1 Pseudomonadota bacterium | reverse complement strand
TAGTCGTCGTCAATTTATGATTTTGTCCGCTGCAGGCGCCTGCACTTTAGCCTTAAACAGCCAAGTTCAAGCACAAGCTATGGTTTCAGAAACAGATCCACAAGCTGCAGCACTCGGTTATAAAGCAGTTGCAACTACTGTGGACAAAGCTAAATATGCTAAATATGCTGCTGGTCAAGAGTGCGATAACTGCGCCCTTTATCAAGCTAAAGGCTCCGCAACTGCAGGTGGTTGCTCCTTATTTGGCACAAAGCAAGTTGCAGCTAAAGGCTGGTGCTCTGCTTACGCAAAGAAGGCTTAATTTAGATTTTTTGATATTTAAAAAATCAAAAGGCTGCTACGGCAGCCTTTTTTATTGCCCAGACAAATCAATATTACAAACTAGATTGAGAAAATAAACGCAATCTTTCAATATTGGGAATTTGAATACTTAAGCGAGTGATATTGGAAATTAAACCTTGCTCTGCCATTGATGCTAAGGCCCTGCTAATTGTTTCAAACTTAACATCCATCATTAATCCCATATCCTCCCTTTTAAATAGAGGTGCAACAGCCATCTCACCAGAGGTCTTCGAGATACGCAAAAAGAAGCGTGCCAAGCGCACTTCAATTCTTCCGGTATTGATTTCGGAGAACCAAGATTCTGATTGTGAAAGTGCTTTACCCCATTTCTTAACGATCTGGCGATGTAACCGAGGTGACTCTTCTCCCAATGATGAAATGATTGCTTTTGGGATTCGGCAGAGGTGAACGTTTGATAAAGCAATTGCTGAGTTAGCGTAGTTATCATCAAGCAATGCCTCCATGCCAAATAAGTCGCCTGGAACAACTAGGCGCACGATTCTCCCAGAGCCGTCGGAGTTTATATGAAGCAGTTTGATGTAGCCTTCTCTTAAGGTATAAAGATAGTCAGCTGAATTTCCTTGACTGTATATACCAACATTAGCTTCATATCTCAAATCATCAATAGGCTCATGAATTTTTGAAAAATCTTCTTCATTTAATTCAGCAAATAAAGCCGAACTTCTAATAGAACAAGACATGCAATCGCTATTGCCCTGCCAAGCACTCTTAATCTCAATGGTTTTCATGCTTAGGTAGCAAGAGATTTTCTGGCAACCATGCCTAATAATGCTGACATACCCGTATGTCTGGCTCCCTCGGATAATTCTTTTTCATAACACTGTAGATCCAGTATTTCAAATTCTTCTGCTAACTCCCGAATCATCTCTTCGGTATAAAGATGTTCAATTAGGGAGGGGCCGCCCGTTTTGTACTCAAGCTGCTTTGGTGTGTAGCCTTGTAATATAAAAATACCGCCAGGCTTAAGTGCTTGATGGGCCTGTGAAAAAATTCTGGCACGCATTTCTGGGTCGGCAAATTGAATAAAAATCCCAACGACAGCATCGTAACTATTTGTTTGCCACGTAAAGCTATCAGTATCTGAAAAGGAGTACTCAACTTCAACTCGGTTATCTTTTGCAAACTGTTTTGCTTTAGCTAATGCGATATCTGATGCATCAAAACCGACAACGTGCATACCCTGCTTTGCCAACCACACACCATTACGCCCTTCACCATCAGCAATGCACAGCACTTTATTGCCTGGAGTGAGAAATCTCTTAGATTGATCAACTAGATATTCATTTGGCTCTTTACCAAAAATAAACTCTTCCTTGTCGAAGCGCTCATTCCAAAACTCTGTCGCGTCAGTAAAGCTCATTTATGATTTCAGTCCGCCAGCCAGGTCATTTTTTAAATCTGTTACGTTTTCAAGGCCAACGGCTATGCGAACAAGACCATCTGAAATGCCCGCAGCTTTTCTAGCTTCCGGACTGACACGGCAATGGGTAGTGGTTGCAGGGTGCGTAATAGTTGTCCGGGTATCACCAAGATTAGCGGTAATAGAGCACAACTTAGTCTGATTGATTAGTTTGAATGCAGCTTTTTTGCCGCCCTTAAGCGTAAAGGAGAGAATGGCACCGCCCTCCTTTTGCTGGCGTTTAGCCAAAGCATGTTGTGGATGCGATTTCAGTCCTGGATGATAAACACGCTCAACCCCAGGTTGTTTTTCTAACCACTGGGCCAAAGCTAATGCATTATGACTTTGCTGCTTCATACGTAACTCTAGGGTTTCTAAGCCCTTGAGGAAGACCCACGCATTAAATGCAGAGAGCGTTGGCCCAGCTGTTCTTACGTATGGGAAAACTTTACCCATAATAAAGTCATTACTTCCAACGATTGCGCCTCCTACAACGCGACCCTGGCCATCAAGATACTTGGTTGCGGAATGAATGACCACATCAGCACCCAATGACAAAGGTCTTTGAAGCGCCGGGGTGCAAAAGCAGTTATCAACAGCAAACAATGCTTTTGCTTTTTTGGCAATCTTAGAGATCGCTTTGATGTCGGCAATCTCAGTCAGCGGATTGGATGGGGTCTCTAAATAGAAGAGTTTTGTATTGTCTTGGACGGCATCCTGCCATGCTTTGGTATTGGACAGATCTACATAGGTAGTAGTAATTCCGAAGCGCCCTAATATATTGCTAAACAATTGAATGGTTGCACCAAACACTGATCTTGAGCAAACAACATGATCCCCAGCCTGCAGATGTGACATTGCCATCGTCAGAATCGCAGCCATGCCAGAGGAAGTAGCAATGCATGCCTCACCACCTTCCAGGGCGGCAAGTCGATCTTGAAACATGCTTACGGTGGGATTGGTAAAGCGTGAATATATAAAGCCTTGATCAGCATGAGCAAAACCATCGGCAGCTAATTCAGCGCTATCAAAACAGAAGCTTGAGGTTAGGAACATGGCTTCCGAGTGTTCCTGGTACTCGGCAGTACGACGAGTACCGGCTCGAACCGCGAGGGTTTCAAGCGCTAATTTTGAGAAATCAGGTTTTTTTCGGGTAGTTTTGCTCTTCATACCGCTATTTTGACACCGAATTGCTAAATTGCCTCAGGCGCTACCACCTGAGGAACTTCAGCGTTGTTTTTAGTCTTCGGTAGCGAGGTGAAGGTGTAGTTGCGAGCGTGCAAAATCACTTGAGTCACGCTGACGGTCTGCCTTCGCTTCAGAGGTGTTTCTGGCGGCCTCTAAGGCATCTAAATACGAGTCGTTGATATCACCAGTAACGTAATGTCCGTCAAAGCAAGAGGCTTCAAAGTTTTGAATATTAGGGTTGATATCCTTAACAGCCTGCTTCATATCTTCAACGCTTTGATAGATCAGTTGGTCGGCACCAATCATTCGATTAATCTCTTCATCAGTCCGGCCATAGGCTACTAACTCACTACGGGTTGGCATATCAATACCGTAGACATTAGGGAAGCGCACTGGCGGTGCAGCGGAAGCAAAAATTACTTTTTTAGCGCCAGACTCGCGAGCCATTTGGACAATTTCAAAAGAAGTTGTTCCGCGCACAATGGAGTCATCAACAATCAGCACTGTTTTATCTTTGAACTCAATACGCATGGCATTGAGCTTTTGACGAACTGATTTTTTACGGACTGCCTGACCTGGCATGATGAATGTTCTACCGATATAGCGATTTTTAAAAAATCCTTCACGATAATCAACGCCTAGTCTCTTGGCAACTTGCATTGCTGCAGGCCGACTAGAGTCTGGGATTGGCATCACAACATCAATCTCACCGGGAATAGTCTCTTTGCGTATCTTCTCCGCAAGATAGTCACCCATGCGCATACGAACGTTATAGACTGTTACGCCATCGATGGTTGAATCTGGGCGAGCCATATA
>JBJOJF010000028.1:0-5134 GCA_046046735.1 Pseudomonadota bacterium | reverse complement strand
TATCTGGCGATACCACTCCCCACTCAAAGCCGCACCCAGAACCGATTCTGCATGCCGCCAGGATTGCCAATATTGATCCAAGCAAGTCAGTCTATGTTGGTGATGACATTCGAGATATCGTGGCAGGCAAAGCTGCAGGCATGCAAACCATTGCCGCCGCCTACGGTTATTGCGGTTGCGAAGAGCCGCCAGAAGCTTGGGGTGCTGATTACCTCGTGCGCCACCCATTAGAGCTTCTAGAAATCATCTTTCCTCATAGGGTCTAAATTCCCATTGGGAAGATATTCAACAATTTAAAGCGATCAGCCTTAAAATATGAGTACCAATGCATGAACTCCGGGGTCGACATGGTTTCGACGTGGATTACAAAGCATCAAGGGCATACCGAGGACCCGTTATCTCGTAAATCAATGGGAATGTAATAACTGCTAACGACGAACGTTACGCACTAGCCGCTTAATTGCGGTTGCCCCTGAACTGATTCTCTCTTGGGTCAGGTAGCGCAAGCTACATCAGGGTCATTTACAAGAGATAAGACTATCTCGAGTCACGAGGGGTAGTACGAAAACTTAGTGAATCGCTTGCGTGGAACATGTCAATCTGTGACTAGCTGGCTAAATTAAATGATATGACTAAGTATGTAGAACTTGTTGTGGAGGATTTGCGGACGCGGGTTCGATTCCCGCCGACTCCACCATTTTGAAGTAAATCGCTTTACTCAACAGTCAAACGCCACCTTAATCGGTGGCGTTTTTCTTTTGCTTCTCTTAATGCAACTGACTGTCCTCAACGCTTAGGCGTCTTGCCTACCATCTTGACTGCTCTCAAGAAATCAAAGTCCACACCCTTATCTGCCTGAGTGACGGTATCCAAAAATAATTTGAGATAACCGCGTTCAGCAGTTGGCTCAATCACTGGATTTTCTTTTGCACGTCTCGCTAACTCATCATCGGAAACGAGCAAACTAATCTCACGATCTTTCACACTCAAGCGTATACGATCACCATTATTAACATAGGCTAGTGGGCCACCTACCGCAGCTTCTGGAGTGACGTGCAAAACAATCGTTCCAAATGCGGTACCACTCATACGTCCATCAGAGATGCGCACGATATCTTTGACGCCTGCACGTGCCAACTTCATCGGAATCGGAATATATCCCGCTTCAGGCATGCCTGGCGCGCCTTTGGGGCCGATATTCTTCAAGACCAAAATATCGTCTGCAGTGACATCCAAATCTGGACTATCAATGCGATTTGCTAGATCTTCTGAATTCTCAAAGACAACTGCGCGACCTTCATGCTCCATCAGTTTTTCATTAGCAGCTGATTGCTTAATGATGGCGCCGCCCGGTGCAAGATTGCCATGGAGCACAGCAATACTTCCGCGCGGATAAATTGGATTATCCAATTTTCGGACTACATCCTGCTTGAAGCTGGGTGGGGCAGCATCAATCTCCTCACCCAAAGTACGGCCCGTTACCGTCATTGCATCGAGCTTTAATAATGGCTTTAGCTCACGCAATAAAGTAGTCATACCACCAGCATCATGAAAATTTTCCATGTAATGATCGCCTGATGGTTTAAGGTCAACCAGGACAGGTGTCTCATCACCCATCTTGTCTAAAGCTTCTAAATCAATCTCCAAACCCATACGACCAGCTATTGCCGCCAAGTGAACAATGCCATTGGTAGAACCGCCAATAGCCAGCAGCACACGCATCGCATTTTCAAAAGCATCTGCAGTGAGCACCTTATCAATCGTCAACCCATCTTTGGCCATCTGGACAGCACGAGTACCCGTCTCCTCTGCAATCCGAATTCGATCGGCAGTCACTGCGGGCGGCGTTGCACCGCCTGGAACTGTCATCCCTAAGGCTTCAGAAATACAAGCCATAGTGCTCGCAGTACCCATCACAGAACAAGTACCTACACTCGCAACCAATTGATCGTTAACCTCATCCTTTTCTACCTCATCAATCTCGCCAGCGCGGAATTTCCCCCAATAGCGACGGCAGTCTGTACACGCACCAACACGCTCACTCCGATGTGAACCAGTCAACATTGAGCCAGTAATCAACTGAATGGCGGGTAGACCTGCGGAGGCTGCACCCATCATTTGCGCAGGAACCGTTTTGTCGCACCCACCGATCATGACTACCGCATCCATAGGCTGCGCTCTGAGCATCTCCTCCGTGTCCATTGACATCAGATTGCGCAAATACATACTGGTTGGCGCAGCAAAACTCTCATGAATAGAAATGGTTGGGAAATCCATTGGCAAACCTCCGGCCAACATCACTCCGCGCTTTACCGCCTCGATCAATTGCGGCATATTTCCATGACAAGGGTTATATGAACTACCCGTATTGATAATGCCAATAACCGGGCGATCCAAAGCGCTATTCGTATAGCCAGCTCCTTTGATAAATGCCTTACGCAAAAACAAAGAGAAGCCCTTGTCGCCGTAACTCGTTAAGCCCTTACGTAAACCGCTCTCAGGCCCCTGTTTTTTCTCTTTATTGTTATTGCTTGTCATTGGTAAATGTCTCTTGTTTGGATCATTATTTTTATATAGTAAATATACTAAACTTTGCCTATATTGATATTTTGAATACGAAACCTGCAGTTAAAGCAACTTTAAGGAAATCCATGTCTTCCATCCAACCATTCCACCTTGCATTTCCTGTAAATGACCTGGCTGCTGCTCGCACCTTCTATGGCACTACCTTAGGCTGCCCCGAAGGACGTAGTTCGGATGAATGGATTGATTTTGATTTTTTTGGTCATCAACTAGTCGCTCATCTTGCCCCTGAAGAATGCGGCCATGCCAGCTCAAATGAGGTGGATGGTCATCAAGTTCCGGTAAAACACTTCGGGGTTGTGTTGACGATGCAAGATTGGCACACCTTAGCTGAACGCCTGCGCAATAGTGGTATGAAATTCATTATGGAGCCGCAAATTCGATTCAAAGGCAAAGTAGGCGAGCAGGCAACGATGTTTTTCCTAGACCCTGCAGGTAACGCCCTCGAATTCAAGGCATTTGAGGATCCTAGTCAGCTCTTTGCAAAGTAAGTTGAGCTGTATTTTGCAGCGCTGTGCTGGATTTATTGTTTACTGAGTTGCTAAACGCCACAAAGAAGTGAGCTCGCGGGATCGAGCAAAGTAGAGCAAATCGGATTCATCGAATGATTTACTGTGTTTTGGCTTCGTGTCTATTCGATCGATTACTTTAAGTCCTGCTTGCTCAATCCATTCCAATAATTCTTCTCTGGTTCTCAGACCCAAATGTTCTGCCAAATCAGAAAGAATGAGCCAGCCCTCGCCCGCAGTGTGCAGATGATTCTTTAAGCCAGCTAAAAATCCTTTTAGCATTTGACTCTCGGGATCGTAAACAGCGTGCTCCAGAGTGGAGTTTGGTCTTGCAGGTAGCCATGGTGGATTACAAACTATGAGAGAAGCTTTGCCTTGCGGAAATAAATTGGCCTTTACAAGTTGAATGCAGTCCGTCAAATTCAGGAGAGATAAATTCTCCTTGGCACAAGCAAGTGCACGCTCATCTTGATCGGTGGCAATAATCTTAGCGACACCTCGCATCGCCAAAATCACCGAAAGAACTCCAGTCCCCACGCCAATATCGAAGGCAGAAGAATCCTGATCTAGCGCTTTGGGCAATGGAGCACTACAAACTAACTCTAGGTACTCGCCACGAATCGGAGAAAATACGCCGTAATGAGGGTAAATAAAAATCGGTTCGCCTTCGCCGTCAGCCAAAACGGGTACGCCATTCTTACGCCACTCGTGAGCGCTAATTACACCTAACAACTCTCGTAATGAAATGACATATGGTTCACTAACCGAGCCATATGCCTCATGACAAGCTAGAGATACATCAGGGGCTCGACGCAGGGCAATACTGTGGCTTGCGTCACACTCAATCAACAACATCCCTAATACTCGCGCCCTTTGTGACTGCACTAAGCGATGCTTATTAAACAAGTCGCGAGATGTTGATGTCTGTGGTGTAGAGGTGGATTTTTCTACTCGCTTGCTGGCGCGCTTGGATTTTTTCGATGGCTTATCAATTCGCCTTACTAAGGCTTGCAATAATTGACGAGCGTTCTGGAAATCACCCTTCCAAATGATGGCGGTTCCCTCGCAAGCTAAACGATAAGCATCATCCGCTGTTAAGGTATCGTCGCCGACTACAACGCGCTTATGGGCTGGTATGCCATTTTCAGAATGCCAATGCGCTGAACGAGCTTGACCATCCTCTTCCCAATGAATGGAAGCCAATTGGGTCATAAATTACGCAGGAGGATGATCCTCAGGATGAACATCAAGCGCAATTAAAAAGCGGGAAACCATGTTGTAGGCAGCGATCACGGTGACTAATTCAACGGTATCAGTGTTACCCAGTGCGGCCTGCAAACGCCTCATTAAGTCTTGATCTACTTTGATATTCCGAGTCATCTGAAAAGTCAGATAAGCTGCATCATTTTCCAGTTGGCTAAATAATTCTTTAGGAAATTGAGCTTGGCCAATCAGTCTTAATGCTTGCACCTGTGCCTCGGTTCCGCCTGCTTTAATAAATGGAGGCGCATGATGAAAGAATTCATACTCAGCACCATTTAAAACCGCAACGCCACACATGGCTAATTCACGAAGCTTTGGATCCAGGGAAAGATTGTTACGAATCTCACCGATAAAGTGATTCCAGCCCTCCGCAATTGGCGTGCTGTGCAATAACATCCGGTCCAAATTAATAAACTGACCGCCACGACGCTGGCGAATGGCAGCAACCAAGTCGGCAGGCTCAGCCAAGTCCATTGGCTGATAAGGAATTAAACGCTCAGACATAGAAATACTCTAGGTAAATTAGTGCTAATGACGAAAATTGAATAATGTAGCTAAGATTATCACTCTAATACCGTCTTCCTTGATAATGTGTGTCTAGCCATACCAATTTAGCCATGAAACCCATTCTCAATATTGCCGCCTATTTATTTGTCAGCCTCGACAACTTGACCGAATTACGTGCCAAGATTTTGGATGAATGTAATCAGCGTCAACTCAAAGGCACTATTTTGCTCACTGGCGAAGGCATCAATATGTTTCTAGCTGGAAAAGAACTC